>PBBR01000017.1 GCA_002716645.1 Chloroflexota bacterium | reverse complement strand
GCTACTACTACAAGCGAAAGCATAACAGGCACTTCTACCAGTACACCTACTACGGTAGCTAAAGCTGCTCCCGAGTTCAGTCCAAACAAACTAATAGCAACTGCAACAGCTAGCTCGAAAAAGTTTGATGTTCCTATCAATGCTGCTGGAGCGGCCGTTGAAAATGGAACTCTCCAGATATACGACGCGCTGTAGGCGATGATAAAAATACCATAGCTTTGAATGAGCAAAGGTATGGCGATTAGGACAATTACAAAAGGATTTGCCATAATTGTCTGCGCTTGAAAGCCAAATAATAATATGACTGTGGCTAATAGGCCCATTATAGAGAAAGGCTTGATCTTAGATGTAAAGGTATCTATTCGGTGTTTATTGTCTGCTGTATCTAGCTTTCTTCTTGTTATATACCCTGCACCAAGTGGTATTACAACATATAAAAGGACTGAGATGAGTAAAGTTTCCCATGGCACTACTATGTTTGTAACACCCAGTAATAGGGCAGCTAGGGGAGCAAAGGCGAATATCATGATAATGTCGTTCACTGAGACTTGAACCAGGGTGTAGTTTGCATCTCCCTTAACCAGTTGGCTCCAAACGAATACCATAGCCGTGCATGGAGCAATTCCTAGTAAGATCATTCCGGCTATATATTCTTTGCCGGTTTGAGCATCTACTAATCCCGCAAATATATATTCGAAGAATAGAATGCCTAGGGCCGCCATGGTAAAAGGTTTTATTATCCAGTTAACTACTAGGGTTATACATAAGCCTTTGGGTCTCTTTCCAACGTTTCTGATAGACGCAAAATCTACGTTGACCATCATGGGGTAGATCATCACCCAAATGAATAACGCTACTATGAGGTTGACGCTAGCGTATTCAATAGTTGCGATTGTCTCAAATATAGATGGGAGAACTAGGCCCAATCCAACACCTGATGCTATGCACAGTCCAACCCATACCGAAAGATATTTTTCAAATAATGCCATTGCGGTTGATTCCTCTTTTTATAGAGAATGTATAACGTATGTTGATATTATAAATATCTTAAAACAAAATTCTTGAATTATTAACCTGAAAAATAAGCAGTCATCATTTGAATTGTTAGAATGCATCTGTGGAATGGATATATTTTTATAAGAGTTATTGGAGAAATTATGGTGACGTTTGTAGATAGAATAGGGTATGACTCTGGGACAACAGAATTGGAAGAGGCGATTGAAACAGCTGGTATACATGGTATTCATTATTTAAACTTCAATGCCGATATAGGTCCTAATCACTTAGGGTTATGGGATGATAAGAGGGTTGAAAATATAAAGACCCAAGCAGTTGCAAAGAAAATAGAACTTTGTTTGCATACGTTGTCATCGGTGAATGTTGCGGAGTTTTCACCCGTAGTGAGCGACGGGGTGGATGAATATCTCCGAGCAAATATCGATTTGTCTGCAAGGCTGGATGGGTATGGGGTGGTAGTCCACGCTGGTTATCATTTCAATACCGAAGTAACCGCTCGTAGAGATGCCGCGTTGGAGAGACTGAAGAGAACTGTTGAATACGCAGAGCAAAAAAACCAGATACTTCTATTAGAAAACCTTAATTTTGAGCCTGATGACGCTGAAGTACACTATATGGCGCATACCATAGAAGAGACTTCCTTTTATTTAAATGCTATTGATTCTCCAAACTTAGTTTGGTCATTTACTGTAAATCACGCTAATTTGGTACCCGAGGGTATTGAAGGATTTTTTAAACACTTTGGTGTAGATCGGATTTGGGAGGTACGACTGGCGGACAATCTAGGAGATAAAGAAATACATATGAATCCAGGAGAAGGTAATATAGATTTTGAATCTGTATTTCGAATGATAGAGTCCGCAGGATATTCAAAATTCTACTCTATGAACTTTGGATCTGTAGCTGATCGGATCGCCGCTAGGGATATATTTGCAACTTATAGTTTATGAGTAATAATAAATTTTGTCTTCAATGTGGATCCGTCGTAACTGAATTCAGTACGCAGTTTTGTAATGATTGCCTAGGCCCAATAGCTAGGTTGAAACGTCGTTCTGATCGAAGTGCGTTGGGATGGTCTGTATTCGCAATTCTTACGTTGGTTTTTGTAATAACCTGTCAGTACCTGTAAAAATTCGATTATTCGATAATCTCAAAATTATCCAGGTGTTTCTCAGATATGCTGATACCAAGACCCTTGATGTCCTCTTCTAGTTGCAAATAGCCGTTAACGGCATCTGGATCCCCCTCAAATATATAGTAGAAAAGCTCATTTCCAATCTCTACATCATAGACAGGGAAATATTCAGATATGGGGCAATTAGAGTTGGACATAGTCATATGGTAATTGTGCATTTGCCCTGCATGTGGGATTACTGGTACTTGATAAGCTTCTGCTAGTGCGTTGATTTTCTGTGCAGCAGTTATTCCGCCCACGCGATTGGTGTCGTATTGAATGATGCTGACTGCTTGCATATCGAGTAATTGGCGAAATCCGAATAGTGAATATTCATGTTCGCCTCCTGAGATTGGTATAGGGCCGCGGTTTAACTCTGCATAGCCGTGCATATCGTCAGCTATCACTGGTTCCTCTAGCCAGCGAGGTTCAAACTTCTCCAATTTGGGTATTATTCTCCTGGAATAATCTATGTTCCAGCCCATGTATGCTTCAAGCATAAGGTCTACATCGTATCCAATGACTTCTCGTATAGCCTCTATTCGTTTAATATTCTCTCGCATGCCATGCATTCCGTCTTTTGGACCGAAACCGAATCTGGTTTTATAACCCTGATAGTTATTCTTTTTGGCTTCTTCTGCTTCAGCTTGCATGTCAGGTATACTTCTCGAATATAGCTTAGAGTAGTACACGGGAATTTTCTCTTTGGTTCTACCTCCGAGTAATTTGAATACTGGTTTGTTTACTAATTTACCCATTAAGTCCCAAATCGCTATATCTACAGCACTAATAGCAGTCATGCCGATTCCTTTACGACCCCAAGCAAGTGTTTTTCGGTACATTTTTTCCCAGATGTATGAATAATCAAATGGGTCTTCCCCGATAATTAAAGGAGTGTAATAACGATCTATTGCTTCTTTCACGAGTGGTGGTGCTAAGGCGGCATTGCCTATACCAATCTCTCCGCTGTCCGTCTCAACTTCACACGTTAGCCATTGATGAAATCGGAAACTCTGCATTGCGTCCCCTTTATCCCACAATATATCTCCGGCGTTAGTGCAAAAATTTGGCTGCGGTGGAACTGTAGGTCCAGTCCAATTCCAGACTTTTGTGCGAATTGATTTTATAACAGTCATTCGGCTATCTCCTCATTACCTTGAAGCTGAATCTACATAATGTGGTTTGTGGTTTTTCCAAGTTATAATCCACATCCATTGGTTAGTGAACGGATAAAGGTTAACATAAATATAGGTCTAAATTACTTATAGGATATTCGCTATGGGACTGTTTGATATTAAATCTAAATTGGCTGGATTCGGGTTAGTATCTGTGGTAGTCAGCATCATGCATTTCTTTGAGGATGCTGCTCTTGTTATATTGAGGAGGTATATAACTATAAATATCTGGGTTGCGATACTAGCTGGCGTTCTTTTTAGTATATGCGTTGCAGCGATTTTTAAATTGCAATTTGTAAAACGTATGACGTAGTTAACTAATCAGAATCTTTATTTCGTTAAATATATATTTTTCAGATAGTTTGATTGTAGGAGTATGGAATGCCAAAAACTTATGCGATAGCGCATGTAACCTTTACTAATCGAGAAGCGTTCATGTCTGACTACGCTTCGAAAGTAGGGGATACCGTGGCTGCTTATGGAGGGCGTTTTCTGGTCCGAGCTGGGGAAGTCTCGTATTCGGAAGGAGAATCGTTAGGAGATATTTCTGTAGTCATAGAATTTCCTGACCGTGAATTAGCACACGCTTGGAACAATAGCGAGGAATATAGGAGCATAGTACCTGTTCGTCTTCAAAACAGTGTAACTAATTTCATAATAATCGATGGAGTTCTTGAAGTTTCATAGGGGGCATAGTGCCATGGTGGACCCCAAATTTTATGCTCGAATGTATTTTCCTAGTTATTGACATTATGACTGGTTGGTGACATGGTAAGTTCGTTCAATATCAAACGTAATTAACATCTAACTACTGGGAGGGTGAAACATTATGCCTTGGTTGAAAATGGTAGACCCAAGTACCGTGAGTGGGTATGTGAAAGAGGTTTTTGATGGTTTTGTACAGCGTCGCGGGAAAGTGCCGAGTTTATCTCAAGTGCTGGCAAATCGACCGGAAGTACTCCGTGGTCGAGAGACATTAAGGAACGCTGTTAGTGATGGAGCTACTACGCTAGGTCTACGTCGCGAGGAAATGCTCAATTATTTTGGATCGATGATGGGACAATGTACTGGTTGAGTATTGAATCACGGAGCGTTGCTCCGTAAGCAGTCGAACGATGATCAGGAATTAGTTTTGGAGATCGGGAGAGACTATGCTTCTTCTAGACTCGAAGAGCAAGATAAAGTTATGTTAGCGTTTGCGGAAAAGCTTACCTTTAATCACACAGAGATGGATAAAGATGATATCGAGTCATTGAAAGCAGTTGGGTTTAGTGATGAGAATATTCTGGACATAATTGCATCTGTGGCTTACAGGAATTTTAGCAACCGTTTGAACATAGCAATAGGTTTAGATGAAGATGTTACTGAGGGTGATAAGGATTTGCTTAATATAGCCAAATCGGGACATTCAATGAGTATGGTATAAAGGGTCAACAGGTTACAGAGAATATGAGCAGAGGCCTCCGATTTCGGAGGCCTCTGCTCATAGAATAATGAAATAACAATGAACATAAGCAATTGTACTAATGAATTTATCTTTACCTAGGGTTCATTACGCCTGGATCATCATTGCTCTATCTATCCTGCTATATCTAAGCGGGGGATCCATTACTAATGCTTTTGGGGTCGTAATATTACCACTTCAAGCAGAAATGGGATGGAGTCAAGGATCTATTACACTGGCTTATGGTATAGCCATGCTACTAAGCGCTGTCGTCTCTCCATATTTAGGTATGGCAACCGATAGGTATGGGAGTAGATCGGTTTTGTTCGTAGCAGTGCTCTGTTTTTTCATCGGGACTGCTCTGTCTGCCATGGCGTCAGAGGTATGGCAAATTTATATATCATATGGAATTTTTCTAGGAATAACCCAGAGTTGTTTAAATGTAACTTTAATAACAACAGCAACATATTGGTTTAGGGAGAAGTTGGGTCTCGGTATTGGATTGCTACAGTTTGCCCAAGGGATAGGACCCGCAGGCACGACTATGCTGATCGGCTTATTACTAGCCGTGTTTGATTGGAGGTTTGCCTTTTGGACCTTGTGTATTGGTTGTACGTTAGCAATGAGTACTATGGTTATGTTCTTGAGAACCAGGCCGTCGGATATAGGCAAAGAACCATACGGTGGATCAAATGATACGATTGCGACAAGGCAATTCTCCAGAGAAGTCAATAAGCTTAGAGACAAAGTACGGGCTGCTTCGATCCAGTCGACATCGTCATTTTGGAAACTGGTTATAGTCCATTACTTGGGATGTTTATCACACGCGATAGTGATTGTTTACATTATCCCAATAGCTGTTTTGGCCGGTGTGGACCCAGTGGCTGCTGCAGGGGTACTCAGTACTCTAGCGTTGGTTAGTGGATTTACTAGATTTTTAACACCTATTATCGCTGAGAGATGGGGTGCTAAAGAGACAATGGCCATTATGTATGTACTGCAGGGTATTCCAATTCTAATGTTATTTTGGACTAATGATACCTGGGCGTTCTATGCTTTTGCGGTTCTGTTTGGGATAGGGTACGGTGGCGAAGGTTCCGCATTTCCAATAATTAACAGGAGATACTTTGGGGAAGGTTCGTTAGGTAGGTCATTTGGGTGGCAACTGTGTGGTGCCCAAATTGGTATGGCTACCGGCGGTTGGATTGGCGGCATACTGTTTAGCGTATTCGGCGATTACATTATCACTATCGGCATTTCGGTTGGAGCTAGCCTGTTAGGGGCTGTCGTAATAATGACTATGGATAATACGGATCGTGTGCTCATAGAAGAATGGGAACTTAAACTTCCTCAGTACGCCAGATCTGAAGCGCTGCTATCTGGGACGTCCTAGGAGTTGCCCCATCGTAACGCAATTGGTGAATACTGCTCAGCAAGATTCAATAGACTTTTTCGTATCTGGTTGGACAATGGAGGTACTGGATGCCTACACACGTCGGATTTGATCACTCCTCCTTCTTTCATGATAGTCTTGGCAGCTCTGAATCCGCATTGTTTGTTTTCGTAGTTTATTAGGGGCAGGATTTTGTTATATTCGGTTGCGGCTTCGAGGTGGTCTCCTGACAAATACGATGACACTATAGGTTTGATCAAATCGGGAATCATCGATGATGGCATGTTCCCAGTTGCTCCAGCTTCTAGATCTGCAATAAGGGTTATAGCTTCTTCTCCGTCAAAAGGTCCTTTTATAAAGCTCCCTCCGCTTTCAATAAGCTGACGTAATTTAGACGACGCTTGGGGGGACTCTATCTTGAAGCAGGTGACGTGTTCTAGTTCCGTAGCCATCTTTAATAGTAGATCCACTGGCAGATCTATTCCTGATATGGGTGCATCTTGTACCATTATCGGTATTCCTACGTTTGATACTGCAGCAAATTGTTGAAATATTTGATCGGGAGAGCCACGTAAAGAAGCTCCATGGTAGGGAGGCATCATCATCACCATTTCTGCTCCTAGGGATCGAGCTTCTTCTGCGCGTTTGACTGCGATATCAGTTGAGAAGTGGCTGATGGTAACGATAGTTGGTATGCGGCCTTCAACGTGACGCAGGCATAATTCAGTAAGGACTTTCCGTTCCTCATCCGACAACAGAAATTGTTCGGAGTAATTAGCCAGTATGCATACTCCATCCACTCCCTGGTCTACGATGCAATCCATAACCCGTTTCATGCCCTCAAGATCAAGTGCGCCCGATTCAGTGAATGGGGTCGGGGCTACGGGCCAAACTCCTTCATATTGTGACATATATAACCTATAGTAGTTCTGATATTCTTTATTCTACTGGGTGCTGGGGCAACTATATCACTACAGCATCTGATGATGCTAATGCGGTATTATAAAAAATATAATGAAGGTTATCTAATCTGATGTATGGGTACGTATTTGGTGACAAGGAATATATGAACAATACAAAAAAAATATCAATATTGATTGCAGTTTTGCTGCTGTGGATGGCTAGTCTTTATATTGCTATCCAGTTTGGAATCTCTCAAGGGCATAGCAAGGCTGAGAAGGATCAAATAATCATAGAAACCCGAAAATCGTTAGCGGTGTGCGAAGACGCTTTAAAACGTAGAACTGGTTACGAGGCTGGATTTATGAAAGGTGAATTCCTTCGCACTCAAGAAATGGTAGCCTGGGTTGCGCAAAGCCTTGAAGAAGCGAAACAGGACATAGAAAAACACTGTTGACGCCACTTACATTAGTCATCTTAATTAGCAAAATGTTAATGGGAGATTCGAGAGAGGAATACAATCATGAGAGCAATGGTTCTAAAAGGTTTTAATGAGCCGCTGATTGAAGAGTCAGTGCCGGACCCTACGTTCGAACAAGACGAAATAATAATTAAAGTCCAAGCTAACGGGCTATGTGCTACGGACCTCAAAATCCATACAGGGGCTGTTCCAACGGTATCTTTACCGCATGTTCAGGGACACGAAGTTTCGGGGGAAGTATTATCTGTCGGAGCTAAGGTCCCCAACCTATCTGCAGGAGATAGAGTTACAGTTTATCCAACGAGGAGTTGTGGATTTTGTAATTATTGTCGACTAGGTTTGGAAAACTATTGCTCTGATGCTCCGCGCACTGGCTTTGAATTGGATGGTGGATTTAGTGAATATATGAAAGTGCTAGGACGAAATGCGGTTAAAATATCTAGCGATGTTCCTTTTGAGTTGGCTGCGATAATACCTGATGCTATGGCAACTGCGTATCACTCCCTAGTACAGAAAGCCAAGACACAAGTTGGTGAAACTGTGGTCGTAATAGGATTAGGTGGGCTAGGCATCCATACTGTTCAGCTAGCGTCTGTATTGGGAGCCCGGGTTATAGCTGTTGACGTAGTCACCGAGAAAATTACTGCCGCACAACGTTACGGAGCCGATGAAGTGATTAATGCTGCTAGTGAAGACACTGTGACTCGGGTAATGGAATTGACCGGAGGGGCGGGGGCTGATGTAGTTGTTGAAGGGGTCGGCGGTGAAGTAGTTCCTAGGGTGTTGGATGATTGCTTCAAGATACTGAGATTAGGTGGTAGATTGGTGGTCATGGGATATGCGTATGGGAAAGACCTGACTGTCGATACAGCACAGTTAATATATGGACAGTGGAATGTTATAGGAACTAGAGCATCTACTCTTCAAGATGTAGTCGAAACGGTAAAGCTAGTAGAACAAGGGCTTTTGAAGCCAGTGGTATCCAAGACATTTAATCTAGTGGAGGCTAATGATGCTTTGCAGATGTTGCAAGACTCTCCTCCGTTGGGCAGGATAGTTTTAACGCCGTTCTAATCTACTGTTAGTTGAATTTTATTACTTGGGTAGGAGAATATGTCTGAATGGAAACTTTAAATCTCAGAACTGCTGTCGGTGATTATGGTCATACGCTGCCATTGAAAGACGGATCAATAGTTTCATCAAGCTTTGTCTTAGACCATAAACAAATTTCTCCTGTCATTAGTATATTTCGTAGAATGGTTAGGGGGCTTGAGTTTGATGTGTCAGAGATGGCTCTATCGACGTACTTATGCGCTAAAGCGCATGGTAAGCCATTCACTGCAATACCAGTGTTTCTTACTCGAAGCTTTTACCATGCCGGCTTGGTATATAACCGTAATTCTGGTATTAAATCGGTCTCAGATTTATCTGGTAAGCGTATCGGAGTTAGAGGGTACACTGTGACTCCAGGAGTATGGACAAGAGCTATACTCGAAACAGTATATGGGGTTGATCTGGATTCGGTNACGTGGGTTCTTTCAGGGGATGAGCACGTTGCTGAGTATGTGCCTCCTTCTAANGTTATAAGTTCTTCCAATAGCAATTTGATGGATATGTTANTTNCAGGAGAGATTGATGCTGCGATAGGGGCNGGAAANCCAGNGAATCCNGATATACAGCCTCTTTTTCANGATCCTGAACAAGCGGACAGGGGNTGGTTTCAGGATACNGGNNTGTATCCAATAAGNCATATGCTAGTGATCAGAGATGAANTCTTGNAAGACAATCCGTGGTTATCAGGACAGTTGTTTGATTTATTTGCGCANGCAAAGNACGAATANCTTGCTTTTTTGGACAATGGAAATGAACTGAGTCCACAGGACCATGAGATACTAAAGTTTAAAGATATTGTTGGTGGGGATCCCATACCTTACGGGGTTGAAAGCTCTCGAAATACATTGGAAGCCTTTATAGGGTTTAATGTCCGGCAGGGTGTGATACCACAACCAGTTTCGGTAGACAGTCTGTTTGGCAAGTAGGTCATGTGTGGCATGCGATTTTGTAGAAACAAGTTTATTCTTTAGGTAGTTATGATTAATGTCTTGTAAGTATTCGATAATTATTGGAACCATTTTAGGAATGACAAGCGTGATAATGGGAGCTTTTGGTGCACACTACCTGGAATCCTTTTTAGATTCTGATGCGATTAAGGTTTTTGAGACAGGAGCGCGGTTTCAAATGTACCATGCTTTGTTGTTGATAATAGTTGGCCTTATGCAACACAGTTGGCCATCGCGTGTATCGGTTTTTGCTACCATATTCATCTCAGTAGGAATACTTATATTTTCTGGAAGTTTGTACGTGATTGCACTATCGGGAATAAGTATGATCGGGGCTATTACCCCAGTTGGTGGGCTTAGTTTGATAATCGGCTGGGCTCTATTGATTTTATCGGCTGTTCTCTTAGTAAAGAGTAAGCCTGTAGTTTGAAATTCGAGATTTTATAATGAGAGAGGACATGCATGTTAATTGTAGATTCACAGGTGCATATTTGGTCCCAGGGTTTGCCAGGCAATAAGGCTCACCGACAGATCACTTCCTATTCTGTTGATGATTTGTTGTCCGAAATGGATGAAGGAGGAGTTGATGCTGCTGTAATACATCCACCTGCTTGGGATCCAAACTCAAATGAAATAGCTAAAAACGCGGCTATGAAATTTCCTACTAGGCTGGCGATACTCGGTAATTTCCCGCTTGATCATGAGAGCAGTAAAGGTCTAGTTGATACTTGGAACAATCAGACGGGAATGCTAGGGCTAAGGTTTTCATTAAACCAGCCTCACCAGAGCACATGGCCAACAGATGGGACTATGGATTGGTTGTGGCCAGCGGCCGACAAAGCCGGACTGCCTGTTGGCTTAGCCGCGGCAAACTTTATGCCTGTAGTTGGACGAGTAGCCGAGCAATATCCCAACCTTAAATTAATCGTTGATCATATGGGACGTGGATCAGGTCTTGTAGACGATGCGGCTTGGGAAAGTTTGCCTCAGCTACTAGATTTGGCTAGATTCCCCAATGTTGCTGTTAAAGCGAGTGGTGCTCCAAGTTATTCTAGTCAATCATATCCATATCAGAATATTCATGACCATATTCATAAAATATACGACGCATTTGGTCCTGATAGGATGTTTTGGGGAACTGATATAACTCGTATGCCTTGTTCTTGGAAAGAGTGTGTAACTTTGTTTACAGAGGAATTAACTTGGTTGACTGATAGTGACAAAGAGCTAATCATGGGCCGCGCCTTGTGTAAATGGATAGGCTGGGATGTGGGGATGTAATGGGGTTTCAAGGGATATGCATTCCTGTTTAAGAAATAGAAAGGGGTTTTCTAATAAGTTATTCTAACTCCTTTGAATATCTATTCGAAGGAATAGGGAGGCCTAGATTACCTCTGAGAGTGTTGGCTTGGTAAGCTTCTCTAAATAAACCTCTTTCTTTGAGTTCTGGTAAAACTAGGTTGACGAAGTCGTTAAATCCATCTGGTAGCACAGCCGCATTTAACATGTATCCGTCACAGGCCCCTGTTTGAAACCACTCTTGCATTGTATCTGCTACTTGCGTGGGTGTTCCAAAAAATGCGGGTTTGGGTGTTGTGGTCTTTAATGCTAATTCTCGCAGGGTAAGATTTTCTTCCATGGCTAGTTTTTTCAATCGGTCCGTTGCACTTTCCCACCCATTTCTAGCAAAGTCGCCTAATTCCGGAAATGGTTCATCAAGGTTATATGAGCTGAAATCCATATCGTTAAAATATCTCCCAAGGTAATTGACTGCGTCTTCTATATCCACTAGGTTAGTTATCTCCTGGTACTTGGACTCGGCAATAATTGGGGTATCCCCTATTACTGGGGCACAGCCCGGCAATATTAGAATATCATCCGGACTTCGGCCGTGAGATACCGCCCTGCTTTTCACGTCTTGATAGAATAACCTAGCATCTTCTATTGATGCTTGTCCTGTGAAGATTACGTCCGCATGTTTCGAAGCAAATTCTTTGCCGGCTTCCGATGAACCAGCTTGTATCAGCAATGGACGTCCCTGTTGCGATCTCGATATATTTAAAGGTCCCTGAACTGAATAATGTTTTCCCATGTGATTTAATCGGTGCATTTTTGATCTGTCAAAAAACACCCCTTCTTCTTTGCTTCTTATAAAAGCGTCATCTTCCCAGGAATCCCAGAGACCCTTTGTAACTTCAAGGTACTCATCAGCTATCTCGTAACGCAGATCGTGTTTAGGATGTTCAGGTTTGCTGTAATTCAGAGCAGAACCTTCTAAAGGAGACGTGACTATATTCCAGCCGGCTCTACCATTGCTGATATGGTCTATGGATGCGAATTGTCTAGCTACTGTGAATGGTTCGCTGTAAGTTGTCGACAATGTGGCAGCTAACCCTATGTGGGTTGTCTCCATGGATAGTGCTGCCAATAAAGTTAGCGGCTCAAATCGATTCAGAAAATTAGGGTGTGATTTTTCGCTAATATAAAGTCCATCACCAAAGAATACGAAATCTAGTAGTGCTTCCTCAGCCCTATGTGTTAGATCCCTATAATATTCTAGACTGATAGCCCCGTCTGCGACTGCGTTCGGGTGTCTCCAAGAGGCCATGTTACTACCTGTTCCAGCTAGAAAGGCCCCAATACGCATCATATTTTTACTAGTCATTACTTCACCAATATCAGACAGATTTGCTATGTCCAACATATTTCGCTGAGGAGCTCATAAGATCGTAGGCGCTTTTCAAAGTCATTTATGGCTGTGACAGCAAAGATCTCATTTACCGGATATAGATTTCTAAATTCGTCTATTGTTTGTTTTACAGTGCTCTTGGATCCGTGTATAACACTTCCGGGCTGCAGCTCGTAGCTAAACTTTTGACCGGATTGTTTGCCCAATTCCTCGGCAGATTCGACTGAGAAAACCGTGAACGTTCTACCGTTTTCTAATGTTACACGAACGATTACTACTTCCGATGCATAATCTTCTGCCGACTTCTCTGAATCAGCGACTATTACAGGAAGTGCTAGCATCAAGTTTGGCTTCTTATCAGAGGTTAGGTTATAACTTTCTAAGTAATTTGAGATCGCATCTACCATAATGGCTCGATCATTATTAAGGAACGCGGCGAACACATAAGGAAGTTCCATTTGTGCGGCTAGAACAGCGCTCGAAACTGTGGTTCCAAGAAGAAACAGGTCAGCTGGCACTTCCGGAACAGGTTTAGCCTGCACACCATAAAGAGGACTGTCTGTACCTACTTTGTCGACGATAAATTCTTGTAAGGTAGTTAATTTGGTCTCAAACGAATTTATGCCAGGTTCCTCCGACGTTTGAAGAGCTTTTGTTGTGATTGGAAGGCCACCGGGGCCCCGTCCAATACCGAGGTCTACACGACCTGGTGCTAGGGAAGCTAGCACGTTAAAGTTTTCAGCTACTTTATATGGGCTGTAGTGTTGCAACATTACTCCCCCAGAGCCTACTTTTATATGCTCTGTTTTCGCGAGTAGATGAGACACTAGGACTTCCGGTGAAGATCCCATATGTCGGGGTGAATTATGGTGTTCTGCTACCCAAAACCTGTGATATCCCCAAGCCTCAGCTTTCTTGGCTAACTCTATGGTGTTAGAGATAGCCTGTCTCCCTGACTCAAACTGATTGGCAGGACTTTGATCCAGAATATTTATTCTAAAATTCCCCTCTGGCATGGTGAAATATTAACATCAGCACTAATTTAGTGCACTACATTAAGGCTGTGATGAAATCATATATGGAATTTCTGCATGAAAAGATGCTAATATTCGGGAATCCCTCAAGTAATTAGTGGAGTTAGTACTGTGGCGAATAATCTTATTACAGACGATATCAAAGCCCTTATAGGTAAGGACAGTCCACCAGAAACCAACCGATTTGCTATCAGCGATGAAATGGCGTTTGATGTGGCAGATGCTATAGAAGATTTCAATCCGTTATACATCGACCCGAAGTACGCAGCAAATAGCAGATTTGGCACGTTACTATGCCCCCCCCTAGCGACCTGGAAAGACATAGGCCCGCCTATCGGATACTTTGGAGCTGGCCAAGAGTGGCATTTTGAGGTTCCATTGCCGTTTAATAGTTACGGCCTTAACGGTGGTAGCGATTGGCAATTCTTACGGCCTTGTCCCGTAGGTACCTGGATCACACGAAGATTCAGAATGCTCGATATTTTTGAAAAACAGGGGCGTTCTGGGCCATTGGTCTTTATAGTTCGCGAAGAAACTCAAACTGATCAATCAGGGAATGTTATCAATAAGGCCAAGCGAGTAAGTATCCATAGAGCATTGCCTGAAGGTGATACTCCAGACACTGTCGCATTGGCAAATGATACCTTGCAGGATGTGATTGTTGCTCCACCTAATCCTGAAGTTATTCTCCCTAAACCGGAACATGCCAAGACTAGTCAAAGGTATTTCGAGGATGTATCGGTTGGTGACAAGCTGGAAGAAGTTATTAAAGGCCCCATGACTACTACCCATCTGATTCGTTGGGCAGCAGCTAACGGTAATTACGCTCGTATTCATTGGGATCTTCCGTTTGCTCAATTACATCAAGGACTGAAGAATGTGGTAGTTAATGGATCGTTGAAGAATCAATATCTTGGGCAATTGTTGATCAAGTTTGCTGGAGAAGAGGGTTGGTTTAAACGGTTCTATGTTGAGCATAGGGGCATGGATTTTCCGGGAGACACTATAACCGCTGGAGGGACTGTAACTAAAACATATGAGTCGGAAGGGTATGGGTATGTTGAATGTCAGGTGTCTCTCACGAA
>PBBR01000016.1 GCA_002716645.1 Chloroflexota bacterium | reverse complement strand
TGCGACTCGGAACCAGCTTTGAGCATCGAGCAAGAGTTTCCAAAGCACTCATCGAAGAACCCGGCAGAGTACGCCTAGGTATGAACTTCCAAGCAGTTAAATAATCTCACGTATTAAATCACTATTGGAGAATATCAACACTATGCCTAAAGATCCTGTATGCGGTAAAGAAATAGATGAAGCTAGCGCCAGACAATCTACAGGGCAGACTAGTTTCGGTGCTTCAGAAGTAGACCCCAATATGGGAACACGTAGTTTTCATGAAGGAGAATGGTATTATTTCTGCAGCCTCGACTGTAGAACACAATTTCTCGCCACTCCTAATACTTATATAAAATAGAGTAACTAAATTTCAGGTGCACGATATTTCTACGCAGGGCTCAAGATACCGATATTTATGCCAAATAGCCTGCAAGAAACTTCGGTCGCACTCGGAGGCATTATGCACGTCGGACTAGTAATGGAATGCGACTACCGCCAAGGGAGAACCCAGGAACAGGCTTTTTCAGAAGCTTTTGAAATCGCTGAATGCGCTGAAGAACACGGTGTAGATGGAGTATGGCTAGCTGAGAGACACTTTGCCACTCATCGACGACCAGGCGATCCAATGGGAGCCGGAATACCCTCAGTCGTATCGGTACCTCTAGTATGGGCAGGAGCTATTGCTGCACGTACAAAGAAACTTAGGATAGGGACAGGCGTTAGCGTCTTACCACTCTGCCACCCTATACGACTTGCAGAAGAAGCCGCAACAGTTGACCAGATTAGTCAAGGTAGACTCGACTTTGGAGTCGGCCGCAGCAGCTTCCCACGATCATATAAGGGATACGGAATACCCTACGAAGAAAGCAGGGAACGATTCCAAGAGAACTTAGAAATTATCAATCAGGCATGGACTAGCGATCGACTGACATATGAAGGTAAATACTATTCGTTCGAGGATTTGTGTGTAATGCCTCAACCATACCAAAAACCACATCCTCCTATCAGGATAGCCGCAACCACTCCAGACACTTTCTCCATGATCGGCAAATTAGGATACCCCCTTGTTTCCAGCCTTAGAGGATTAGATGTGCCAGACATGGAAGGTAATGTAATTAGTTATCGAGATACTCTTAAAGAAGAAGGTTTTGCGCATCCTGGAAGCGTTTATCTGAGACTGCCTATTTACGTGGGTGAAACTGACAAAGAGGGTATTGGAGATCCTGAAGAAGGAACCATGAAGTCTTTCCGACGACTCGCCGAAAACTACGCTCAGTCGACCGGCGCCGGAGGAGCTAGCGAAGCCGAGGCACGACAACAGAGGTACGACAAATTAGCTAACGTAACATATGAGGAACTACTAGAGGATAGGCTTGCATACGGAAGTCCTGATACCGTTGTTCAAAAACTTAGATCAATCATTGATAGACTGGGTTTAGAAGGGGTGATCATGGAACCGAACCTCGGGGGAACACTTTCAGAAAGCCAGGTATTGAATTCTATACGGCTATATGCGTCAGAAGTAGCTCCTAAACTAAGAAACTAATAACTGGCGTTGGCAGTCTGCCCCAACTGGTAGAATAGTGGTGGAGCTGGCGAGAATCGAACTCGCTACCTCTTCAATGCCATTGAAGCGCTCTCCCAAATGAGCTACAGCCCCGCAAAAAACGAGCGGCGCGTCTCGCGCACCGCTAAATAAATATAGCAAATACCCAACAAAGCCGCAATACCAAATACATTATTTTACCCTATACTTGTATTCGCAAACCCGCCAATAATATGATACCTACCTAGGGCTACCTTCAGAGGATCACTTTAGAATACGTTCTCTTTGTACCACGAATACGTCCTTGTTATACCGTCATTAATTGTTATACAAGGGCGGTATCCCGACAAACGCATTATTTGGTTCAAATCAGGGCATCTACGAGACGGGGATCCCATTGTCTCTGAAAGTTCTTTTATTAAACATGTTTTTCCTACAATCTCAAGTATTGTAGATGCAAGCGATCTGATAGATATTTCTTCACTAGCATTTCCCAAATTCAGCACAGTTGGCAAACTTGGATCAGGCACATCAATCAAAGCCTCTATAAAGTTGATAGCATCTTCAATATAACAAAATGCTCTTGTGTGCATTGCAGAGTAAACGTTAAGGGACTCCCCCTCTTTATTGAGGTGCGCTTTTTGCAACAGCTGTGGTATTACATGACGCATTCCCATCCGAGGTCCATATATATTGTGTGGTCTTAAGATAAAACTGGGAAGTTGACTATAATGTAATGCCGCTTCACCCCACAGCTTGGATAACATATAAGATGTACGGGGACTGTCAAGTTTAGATAAAGCCAACGGAGTTTCCTCTGGAGTAGGTATCGCCATAGTGAAATTATCTAGAGTCCCCGCATAGACCTCACTCGTTGATGTATAAAACAATTTCTTCAATTTTATTTGCCGTTTAGCAAATTGAAATATATTCCACGCCATCATAGAATTTGCAAACAGCGTTTGAGCAGGATCAGCCAAAACATGTTCTACACCGAGAACCCCGGCGAAATGGAAGATAAAATCATAGTCAGTTGGCATGCGATCTAGATTATTTATTTCCAGAAGATCTATGCTACGGTACCTGATATTTAGATTGCTACTTAATAACAGTTTCGAGCCTTCACTATCCATTTCGCTGGCTTCCACAATATCAATGCAATCGACTTCATATCCACGCGCAAGTAACATACGAGTCGTATTAAGGCCAATGAATCCATACGCACCAGTGACTAAAGCCTTCAGACAACCCTTCCTTTACCAATTATGTAAATGTTACTTTTGATATTCACATGTTCTCTAATACCTATCGTATCTATCAGATTACAGGCGTCAAAAATCAGTACTGACTCACTTACATTTAGTATAGTATCTATAATATTCTTGTCATGATATTGAGGATGATTAACTGCAAATATAACAGCATCAAATTCTTCGAAGTTAAATGAAGTAATTTCCTTTTCAACAGATAAATCGAATAAAGAATTAGCTAATGGATCAGTTAAATCTAGCGACGCGCCCTTTGCAACCGCACCTTGGTAGAAGGGCAGCGCAGGAGAAAACCGAGTATCTCCTACATCTGACTTGTAACTTACTCCAGCTAAAAGAATCCTCTTGTTCTCTAATGTACCAAGGCTTTCTTCTAATCTCTTCAAACACCTGAGAGGCATTTGCTGATTTGTTTTGACAGCCAAGGTGCAAAATGGAAATGATAAATCAGCTATATCGTAGAATTCTTTGCCAGATTGAAGTGCAAACAAAGGATCCTTAGTAAGACAATACCCGCCTACCCCGAATCCCGGTCGTGCGATATTTCTATGTGTCTCACGGAGCTTAATCGCGTTGATAACTTCATTTAGATCTATTCCAACTGTTTCGGCAAAATCTGCCCATTCTTCTATGAAAGCGATGTTAACAGCACGAAAGCTGTTCTCCATTATCTTTGCGGTCTCCGCCGCCTCAAACGTCGAAAGCTTCAATAGAGGGAATTTTTCGACATTAACTATATCACTCAAGAATTCGTGGCACCGACGCTCAGATTCTTCATTTACTGCGGCATAACACCTATGATTATTAATGATAGAGTTCAAGTAATCTCTACCTGGCATAACCCTTTCAAAAGAATAACCTATCAGTGGCTCCGAATTTATACTGCGCTCGGTAAAATATTTTTCAAAGATAGGTAAAATCTTCTTCCTAATAGTTCCCGGTATTACAGTAGATTGTAAGATAACTAAACATGTTGGAGATATACGCTTAGCGATTTGTTCAGCCGCTTCAATAAATGGAGTCCAATTCACAGTTGGATTATCATCGGTCACCGAGCTCAAGTCGAAAGGGACATTCATCATTACAATATCGGCTTGTTCATACTCAGAAACATCATGGGTAGCCCGCAACGTTCTATCCTTCACCGATTGTGAGAGCGCCTCTTCAAGAGATTCATCCGTTGTAGCAAATGGAAACAACCCTTGATTGATTTTATTTACACGATCTTTCCCCTCATCCGTATCTAAATCAATGCCCACAACGCTATATTTACCATGCCCTTGACTTGCGATAGCGATAGCCATAGCCGATCCAACAAATCCTAAGCCCTGTACGCACACATTATATTTCATTTTTAAATTTCGCTAGTCCAGTGATTTATACTCACGTTGTTATTCGCACCCAAAGTAACAAAATGTTAAGTTTCATATCAAGGATGAAAGTGCCAATTACGCTTAACCTTGGCGCACAAATTTCACTACAGTCCTCCCGTTACTACCTTCATATGGTTCGACAACGTATAAATCCTTATTTGAATCTACCCATATACCATGACATGACCTATGTGTCATAGACCCCCACTGAGCCAGCATTTCACCGTCAAGGTTCATGATACTAATGAGTCCCCCATTATGTTCAGCGCAATACACCGTATTTTCGTCGTCTACAAACATGACGGCAGGACCGATTAGTTTAGACAATAAGGATGTGATATATTCACCATCTTGAGTGAAAGCCTGGATCCTATCATTTTCGCGGTCTGCAATAAGCAGTCTTCCATCTTTGTCTATCCAACAACCATGTGGTAGATTAAACTCCCCAGGGCCGGACCCAGGTCCTCCCCAAGACTTCATTAAACTTCCGGAGGAATCAAACTTATGCACTCTGGCATTAGCGTAGCCGTCAGCGATAAAAATTTCTCCATTACCATTTATTGCAATACCGGCAGGGAGATTAAACGGGTCTCCTCCATGGGTTACAAGCGTCCAACCATTTGAACTAAAGTCAGTGTTATCTGCTCCAGTATCAGAGCGATACCCTTTTTCCCCGATAGTCTGTAATAGCTGCCCATCTTTAGTAAATTTCATTATCTGACAGTTGTTTCTTTCTACAAGCCAAACGTTATCATCATTGTCCAAGATGATCGCATGTGGGAAAGCGAACAGATCTTTACCCCAAGAATTCAGGTAGTTACCATCTTTGTCAAAGATCACTATGGGATGATCAGGATCTCTGTTAAAACAATAAACATTGTCTTCTGAATCACCATATACAGCTGCAGCAGGCATAGCCCACCCTTCCGGTAGCTTTGCCCAATCAGTATGCATTTCGTAGGTGAATTTTCCGGAACCAACTATTGTTGAAGTCATTTGATACGCCTCCTAAATTAATTAACGCTAAACACTACATTCTAGAAGATAGCTATCGGATTTACGGGAGACCCTGTTGTGTTGTGTAGCCGTAATGGTCCAATAGAAACCATAAATTCCCAACGATTCCTTTCTTTACAGGCTGCCGATAAATCCTCTAGATTCGCATTATCTAAGATCCATAGCCCCATCGCAGTAATACCAACCTGGTGGATTGGTTGAGGTACATTGGGATATTGTGCGGGGCTCACATCATTGCCGGTATCCGATCCCATTACAGATATCCCACGTTCATGAAATAGAGGTAAGCAGGCAGCCTGGCAAGCTGTCGAACCAGCTGATCTTTCTACCGGACCTTCTTCGTTACGTCTATGGAGCTGTCCTGTCCTGATCAACAATATATCGCCCTCTTCAATGTTGAAGCCGCACCTTTCTTCAGCTGCTAATATATCCTCTGGCATAACGCCTTCGCCTCTCTCTAACCAGTCCACTCCTCTTATCATTGGAACATCTACCAATATCCCACGAGAAACAAAACCTTTTTTCGCTTCTACCACTGAACAAACAGTAGCGCCTAAGTTAGTGGATACCAGGTGAGCGGGCTTTCCATTATATGTTTTCCCTTCCCAGAAAAAATGAGCCAGACTGTCTACATGCGTTACAGCGTATCCATGGAAAATCATACCAATGTAATCTGTAGCAGCTGCATTGGGTCTTCCTGAAACTTTATCCCCACTCGCCCAACCTTCTCCGCTTTCAACCATATAGTGAACCGGAGGATTGGGGACATCGGGGAAGGNNTCCCACAAGATATCCCTAGATAAAGAAACAGTTACGCCTTCTTGGACGGTAGACAAAGCCCGCTTTGTACGTTCAGGNGTAATTAAATTTGGGGTCCCTAGCTGATCATCATCTCCCCANCGTCCCCAGTTAGATAATTTCTTAAAATAGCTTAGTACTTCCTGTTCACTTGGTATTGGTTCAGGCATGACTAACTCTCCTCGATTTATCTTTNTAACTTCGGCGCATTATGCATCAAGGCGTCTTTATGCGCAATAAATTTCCAGCGTAGATACGCCCTGTAGATAGCCTCCTGATGAAGAATGAATNAAGTCCTGTTATACTTGCTAGTACAACACAGCTATGGTAGGCTTTTTTAACAAATATAAAGCTAAGTAGAGATCAACACCGGATGAGATGTGAAATTTGTTTAAAATCAGGTATGAGCGGTAACAATGTCAGTCATTCCAACCGTCATACTAAAACTCGCTTCAAGGCTAACGTGCACAAACAAACCGTAGTCATTTCTGGCAAAGTACAGAGAGTGAAGATTTGCACCCGCTGCCTGAGAACNCTAAGCAAACCCGCAAGAAACCGCAAAGCGCGGCTTACAGCTTAATTGGATGGGGTATAAGAAACCCCTCCAGCGGTATTCCTAATCGCGGATATAGCATCCTTAACAGATATCTCTGAATTATAAACAGCTGAACCAGCCACCAATATAGTNGCGCCTGATTCTACTGAATCGCTAGCCGTAAAGTCAGATTTTATNCCACCATCAACCTCTATCTCAGCGTNATAATCGCATCTGTCTATTATCTCCCGTAGTCCGCGCACTTTTTTNAAAGCTCTTGGTATAAAGCTTTGACCTCCAAACCCCGGGTTNACAGTCATAACCAACACAATATCAACCATCACAAGCACATCTTCCAATACTGATATGGGAGTGGCAGGATTAATCGCAACTCCGACTTTAGCTCCCAGACTTTTTACATAGTCAACGCTACGATGCAGATGCTTNCAAGCCTCTACATGCAAGATAACCTCATCTGTNGGATCTTTGACAAAAGNAGGCAANAAATAATCAGGNTTCTCTATCATNAAATGTATGTTNAATGGNAAATCTGTAGCTGCACGAACAGCATTGATAATTGGNTCGCCGAAAGANATATTCGGCACAAAATGCCCATCCATTACATCCACATGAATCATATCAGCACCAGCATCGGTGGCGTCTCTAACCTGGCTAGCGAGATTCCCGAAATCGGCAGATAATACCGAAGGCGCGATTTTAATAGAAGAATCACTCATTGCAAATACCATTTTTAAGTATACCCGTAGCTTCTTCTAACCCTGCTAATACACGATCTGGAGCAGTCCCGCCATATACACTTCTAGCACTAACCGAAGACTCCGCAGTAATGTCATAAACACTCTCATCAAAAGATGCCGAGAATTCCCGGTATTTATCTATAGGCAAGGACTGAAGATCNGTAGTATTTTCCTCACAATACATGCATAAAGCCCGTACTATCCCATGNGCTTCACGGAAGGGTACTCCGCGAACGACTAAATANTCTGCAANNTCAGTAGCTAACATNTAGCTTTCTGAAGACAGNCCAGCCACTCTACCAGAATACAACNTCAATCCATTCATCATTTGTGNATACACATTTAGTGTCGANGTAATAGTNTCTATGGTATCGAACAGACCTTCNTTGTCCTCTTGAAGATCTCGGTTATAAGTTAGCGGCAATCCTTTCATGATAGTCAGTATTCCCATAAGATTTCCGTATACCCTACCGGTCTTGCCTCTGGCCAGNTCAGCAAAATCCGGATTTCTCTTCTGNGGCATTATGCTACTACCGGTTGTAAATTCATCGGATAGACTTATGAATCCAAACTCGCGACTAGACCACAAAATGACTTCTTCGGACATACGTGAAACATGCATCATTAATATNGATGCTGCAGAATGAAATTCGATCAAAAAATCGCGATCAGACACGGCATCCATACTATTTGGAGTAATACTCCNGAACCCTAACTCATCAGCTATAAAATCTCGATCAACATCGTAAGGTACACCTGCTAGGGCACCACTCCCTAGAGGCAAAACATCTGCCCTAGAGTAACAATCTTTAAACCTAGATATATCTCTTTGTAGCATATGAAAATAAGCCAACATATGATGTGCAAATAAAACCGGCTGCGCTCGCTGCAGGTGTGTATATCCAGGCATTATCACATCGCTGTATTTGCCNCCCAAGTCCACTAGNGATTGCTGAACTTGTTTTATACCATCAACAATGCTAGTTATGGCATCTTTAAGATACATTCTTATATCTACTGAGATTTGATCATTGCGAGATCTACCAGTGTGAAGGCGTCCAGCAACTGCTCCTATCAACTCGAAGAGACGACGCTCTATATTCATGTGAATATCTTCGAGTGTGGCGTCCCAAGTGAATGCGCCTGACGCTATTTCAGACCTTATATGACTGAGGCCTTCTATGATCTTTGTAGAATCCTTCTCATCTATTATCTCCTGACGAGCCAGCATCTTAGCATGAGCTATTGATCCAGCTATGTCTTGAATATATAGCCGCTGATCATAATGAGTGGAAACCGTGTAATTATTGATGTCCGACATTATGTTAAGTTACCTATTTACCCCGAAAAATGTCATTTTAAATCCGTGCTCAAGTATATCACGCTGCAGTTCACTGCCGTTCCACTACTATATGCGCATGCTCATTCAAGATTGAAGGAACTCAAAGCTATGTTCAAGGTTATCAAAAACATTTTCGTGAGATGGAATTTCCATAATAGCTGCTCCCGAATATCCTTTTTCTTCCAAGATAGTCAACATTTTTTTACAATCCAGGTCACCTGTATCAACAGAGTGATATGCTTTCCCTCGACGAGCTTGTTTGAAATGAACTATCTTGATCATATCTAGTGGCAATGCATCCAACTCTAAGAGTGGATCACTATCAGGAAGTCGTCTTAACTGATTTGTAGGATCTGGGCACAATCCAATATACGTTGCTTCCTCAGATGGCAGTCGTGATCGTATAGCATCTACTAGTATTTGCATACTATGTATTGATTGACCGGAATTTTCCATTGATAGCACAACGCCCTGNGATGCGGCTTCCCTTGTTAGATCGACTAACCCAAAAGCTTCTTCTGGTATATCATCTTCCGATTCCCATGGATCACTTGATGCGTTAGGGTCAACCGTCCTTAAATGAGGAAAATCTCTGCCAACGATCTTCGCCGCTTTCAGACATTCCTGAAATAAATCACCAGAAGGATCAATGAGTGTGGTGACACATGGCAACGCTACTGCCAAATCAAATGCCATATCAGGAAAGCCAGAGACCAATGATTCTATTTTATTTATATCCGGTCTCCAGTCATTACCTTCCCCAGATTCATAATCCCCGAGGCAAGTTTGTCGAAGCTCAACATGTTTAGACCCTCTCTGTTTTGCTAGATTAATCAGGTCCGACAGGTCAGTCCCGTCCAATTGCAATCGCCATGAATTACTTATAGCTCCAAATAACATATTGAAACCTCCACAGACTAGTTTGACACTCAACAGAATATACTCTTCCGTCAACTGTCCAGCAAGCGCACAACTACATATGCTCGTCTGTTAGAATAAGCAAAATTGGATTTCGAGAGGTGTTTCACATGACATCATCATTATCGAACATGAAATGTTCCGCATGTAGAAGGGATTCTCCTCACGTCTCTGAATCAGAAATAGCAGATATGAAACCTTCTATACCTGATTGGAATCTCATTGACGAATCGAGTGTCCCCAAACTAGACAAGGAATTCAAATTCAAAGATTTTGAAACAGCGTTAATATTTACGAATGCAATAGGATCCCTAGCCGAAGAACAAGGCCACCATCCAAAAATAACAACTGAATGGGGAAAAGTATCAGTATGTTGGTGGACTCATAAAATAAGAAACTTACATAAGAATGATTTTATAATGGCCGCCAAGACTGACGTTCTTTACACTAAACTCGAAAACTCTTAACACCTAACATCACAGAGTGAATATCCGGTCTGTAGAACTCAGATTAAAATTTATCCTGCGAAAACTCTCAGCATGGTTAAGCCCTACTAGCTTACCCTGGTCATGAGTCCTATTCCGAATACGTTCCAGGCGTTCTTCATGTGTACTAGACACCATCTGGCTCACATGTGCAGTGAGTGATTCGGCTTTAACTTCCAAATACTCTTCAACGTCTATAAACACATCCGGAAATTCGGATCCCCAGAGAAATGCTTGATCTACTTTATGAGGGGTCAGTCCTTCAAGATCAAAATGTTCGGGAAATTGCAAATAACTCCACGCATAGCTACAAGCAGCATCTATTGCTGTTTGACCGCTCATACGATGATCTCGGTGGGTATGAGTTGTACTACGGTAAGGATCTATACAGAATATTACTTGAGGGCGATGCCTACGTATTTCTTGGACTAGTTCCCCACAGAATTCTTGATCATTTTCCAGTCCGCCGTCGGGATGACGAAGAAATACTACGTCCTGTACTCCCAATAAGTCTGAAGCGTTCTGCTGCTCTACCTCACGTATAGACGCTAACATCTCTGGACTGATATTTCTATCACCCGTACCTTTATCACCATTAGTGCAAAGCACTACCACAACTTGCGTCTGATATTCCTTCACCCATTTCGCCATGGTCGCTCCACATCCGCCTTCAGCGTCATCAGGGTGAGGAGTCACTACCATAATACGTTCAGGAGCTTTTTCAATAATTTCCATCGATGATACTATGCCTCTAACTAAGTTTCACATGATTAAAAATGTTGGCCACAAAATATAAGGAACCCTTTTTGGAGGGTTCCTTATATTTTGTATATGATTCTACTATCTCTACATATGGAAAACTACCATCTTAAGTTCCGTCATCTCTTCGACAGCATACCCAGGCCCTTCCTTGCCCATACCACTGTCCTTCAGCCCACCATACGGCATGAGATCAGCACGCCATTGTGGAGACGAATTTATGTGGAGATTACCGGACTCAACTTCTCGAGCAAACCTCATTGCCCAGTCCACATTTTGTGTAAATATGCCAGCAGCAAGTCCAAAACGAGAATCATTAGCCATATTGATCGCTTCGTCGATATTATTGAAGGAACTTACTGCTACCGCAGGTCCGAACAACTCCTCTCTAGATACGCGCATATCTGGTTTCACATCTGCAACTACCGTAGGAGCATGAAGAGTACCTTCCCTGTCTCCACCTGCTATTATACGAGCTCCTTGCCCAACCGCCTCAGCAATCCAACTACCTACACGTTCAGAATCTGATTCTCTTATCATAGGACCCATCTTGGTCGCATTGTCCATCGGATTCCCTGCAACGAATGCGTCGGTAGGTGCAACCAAAGCATCAAGAAAATCAGAATAGATATTTTGATCAGCAAAAACACGTTGAGTGGAAATACAAACCTGCCCGGCATTTGCGAAACCGCTGGCAACTGTTGCAGCTGCAACCTTTTCTATGTCAGCATCAGACATAACTATCAGCGGACTATTGGAACCTAATTCCATAGTAACCTTTTTTATACCTGCGTTGCGACATATTTGGTCGCCTACTTCCATACTCCCTGTAAAGGTAATTTTCCTAACTCGCTTGTCACCTGTTATAGCATCCCCGATTTCTGCCCCAGAACCAGTAACACATTGAATCGCCTCTGGAGGCAAACCAGCATCAAGCAAGATTTCAGTAAGCTTTAGTGCGGACAAAGGAGTATCACCCGCCGGCTTAAGTACTACCGCATTACCAGCAGCTAAAGCAGGCCCAACTTTATGACATACTAAGTTAAGAGGAAAGTTAAATGGGCTGATTGCAGCAACTATACCTACCGGAACTCTTATGGTAAAACCAAATTGGCTCGTGATACCCGGCGCGCCATCTAAAGGAACAGTTTCGCCATGTAATCGTTTAGCTTCCTCTGAAGATAGTGTGATTGTCTGAATCGCTCTCTGGACCTCAGCCCTACCCTCAGCTATAACTTTGCCTTCTTCATTGGTTATAGTTTTAGCCAGATCCTCTGATCTTTCTGCCATCAAATCAGCAGTCCTTCGAAGTATTGCATATCGTTCATAAGCCGGCATTTTTCCCATTACACCAGCACCACGTGCAGCACTATTTATTGCTAGTTCAACATCTGCAGCACTACCTTTGGGTACAGCATCAACGATAGATTGATCAAAAGGATTCAGAACCAGCATTGTATTGTCCCTATCTACCCATTGACCAGCTATATACATTTTCATGTTGCTCTCCCCCCAACTGTCTAATGTAGTATCAACTTAAAATGAGAAGTGTATACTCATAGTTCGCCAACACCTTTGAGCGAAATATCTCGGCCTATATCTGTAACCATATACTGTCCCGAACGACCTGGAACCCGCTCCATCCATCTAAATTTACTCCTAGCAGCGTTCCGAAGAGTTTGTATGAAACTATGCGGGCGTTGCCAACCAACTAGATCGAACAAGGATGCCAATCTATCGCAGTCCACCATCTGTTCATTTAAATAACGAGACGCTGCTTCAGACACCACTACCACTTTCCTCATATCGCCCATAGGATTGCTTGACCTGCAAAATTTTATTAATTCATGTTCCTCTGAGCTTGAATGGCCATTTGCAGATTTATGCCCATTCCCATTGGACGATACTGGGTCTATACGATAGACGTCTGAGTAGTACTCCGATGCATCCGATATTGGTTCCTCCCTTACCAAGTCTGTACCAATATCTATCGAAGAATTGTCATTACTGGTCACCATACCTATTATCTTATACAGGACCTCAGGATCATCGACTTCAATAATCAAATGTGATCCGTTCGGAGTAGTCACTGAAACTTTGTTCATCAGATAAATTGTTCCTTTGAGGCACCGATAATATCTATCAATATGTTAACTAGCTCGTCAAGCAAAAAACAGCATAAATCAGATGATTTCCACGCCTGAAGAGATATGCATTAGTTTTAAACAGCGGAGAATGTGGAGAAACGTTATTTTTGCCGGGGACACAAGGGATTAACACCCCGGAGATTCGTTTATAGATAGCAAACTAAAGTGTCTCTTTTAATCTCATAGCTAGTGATCTCGTAAGGCCTGGAACTGCAGCTATGTCATCAATATCTGCTTCCTTAATAGCCTGAATNGTTCCAAAACGCCTTAACAGCATACGTTTCCTCTTTGGNCCTATTCCGGTAACCATATCTATAGAAGATTTTAGGCTGGCCTTACTGCGTAAGTTTCTATGATAGGTTATGGCAAATCTATGAGCCTCATCNCGTAACCGCTGAACCAAATATAGAGATTGAGAATGCCTAGGCAAGACAATCGGCTCGGTGCTATCTGGCACATATATCCATTCATTTTCCTTAGCCAAGGATGCTAATGGAACATCATCTAAGCCCAATTGTAGGAACACTTCCAAAGCAGCGGACAGATGCCCTTTGCCACCATCAATCAGTACTAGGTCAGGCACTATACCCCAAGAATCCGANGGGCTTTCAGCATCCAGTTTCCTTGCCTTACTTAACCTTTCGAATCTACGCCGTAGCATTTCCTGCATACTGGCATAGTCATCCACGCCCTCTACAGTTTTTATTCTGAATCTTCTGTATTGGTCCGTACGTGGCTTGCCATCTTGAAAAACGACCATACTTCCAACAACGTTAGAGCCTTGTATATGGGAAATGTCGTAACATTCCATTCGTTGAGGAAGTTGAGGGAGNCTTAATTGTTCCTGCAATTCGTGGACCGCTTGTTGAATAACACTACTATCATTCAGCCAAGAAACTCTTTTTTGAACCAANCCTTCCTGGGCATTTGCATAGACAACATCAATGATTTTTTTATTCATGCCACGTTGAGGAACTAGCAACCGGACATTACTACCTCGTNTCGACTTTAACCAGTCGGAGGTCAACACTGAATCCGCGATTTCATGTTGTAATAATATAGTTGGAGGTATTACTACAGCTGACTGATAAAATTGCTTAATAAACTGTTCCAGAACCTGAGAAGGGTCCTCCTCGCTGGTTCCTTCCATGAGAAATTTATCCCTGCCAACCAATTTGCCTCGTCTTATGAAAAATACTTCAACCCAACATTCGTCCTCACCAGTNGCAAGAGCAATAGCGTCTAGATCGACTAATTTACCCGAATCCACTTTTATGTCACGGTCTTCAAGAACTTTTTCAATACTTCTTATCTGATCCCTTAAAACAGCTGCTCGTTCAAATTCCAAATTCTCAGAAGCAGCTTCCATTTTCGACGATATCTGGGCAGTAACCGTTTCTGTTTCACCTTCCATGAACATAACGACTTGCCGTATAACATCTAAATATTCACTTTTGCTGGCATGTCCCGAACAAGGAGCAACACATCTATTAATGTAAAACTCCAAGCATGGCCTAGGGTCTATCCCAGTAATAGTCTTTGTACAAGATCTGTAAGGNAACAGTCTCTTTATNAAATCCATTGTTTGCCTGACACTACCGGCCGAGGCGAAAGGTCCGAAATAACGGGCTCCGTCATTGGAAACTTGCCGNGTTATGTAAACACGAGGAAAATCTTCCTGAAGATCTATCTTGAGATAAGGGTAAGTTTTATCGTCTTTTAGCCTTGCATTATATCTGGGTTTATATCGCTTAATTAATGTATTCTCAAGAATAAGTGCTTCAGATTCGGTATCAGTGACTATGTATTCAAAGTCTTGGACTTGGTTCATTAAGAGTCGCGTTTTCGTCGATAGTGTTTCTTTAGAAACAAAATATGACCGCAGGCGATTCCTNAGCACGCTAGCTTTGCCTACGTACAAAACCTTTTCCTGAGAATCTTTCATCAAGTACACTCCTGGCGTATCAGGAGTTAGCCTCAATCGGTGTTCAAATAAAGAGGTGGACATAAGTCCATTATATAAGGAAAGATAATCCTACTAAAGCCGCTATCACAATTGATCCCATTATGGATATTTTGACCAGTTCAGCTTTAACATAATTATGTGCCAATGCCGTACTTGCAGGCCTGCCAGAGGTCCGCTGCAATGATTCGGGAGCCCTTGCTGGAGAGACAACAGCCGACTCGCGACTTGGAACTGTCTGATCCACTGCTGTAGCACTCTCTATATCAGTACTTTCAATCGTACTCTTCAGAGTCGGAGATGGAGAACCATTCTTATTTTGACGTCGTCTTCTCTGACCTAGCTGGGATTGCCTCGCAGCTACCCGTCGACCTCTACCTGGCATTTTACAGAGCCCCCCTGGGTACTATGTTAATTATAATTAGNTNNTAATTAATCTTGAGTATACTATATAGCTTGCTTTTACAATACCCGCAACATNAGTCAGCCACAACCCGTGGCACGTTCGCTTCTTCTTCACGAGTTTCATCCGATGCACGCGGATGGCTCTTTTCATATTCTTCATGTAAATGGGCATTAGTCAAATGCGTATACACTTGCGTAGTGGATATACTTGAATGACCCAANAATTCTTGGACATGCCTCAGTGACGTGCCATTTTGTATGAGGTGACTTGCAAAGCTATGCCTTAGAGTGTGCGGGGTAATCTTCTGAGTGATCCCTGCACGCTTACTATAGTTCTTCAATATATTCCATATCCATTGCCTAGTTAGCCGCTCTCCACGATGGTTAACAAATAAGCCGGATTCGGTCTTATTAGCACCGAGCAAGAGACCTCTAGTAGTTCTAAGGTAATCATTAAGCTGAGATTGGGCTCTTGGATGCAGAAATACCAACCGCTCTTTTGACCCTTTACCCCAGCATCGTATATACGATTCTTTTAAATCNATATCCTGTATGTTAATAGAGACAAGCTCGGTCACTCTCAGGCCTGTCGCATAAAGCAATTCTAATATCGTGGCATCCCTATGACTCTCCGGNCCACCCGATTTATTTGCTTCCTCAAGGAGACTATTTACTTCGNCTACCGTAAGACACTTNGGNAGTGTCCTTCCAACTTTAGGAGAACCCATGGATTCTGTCGGGTCTTCTTTAATATCGCCATTAGCCATCAAAAACCCAAAGAACGATTTTACGGAAGCCACTTTCCTAGCTGTAGTCGTATCACGATATCCTCTCCGTTGTCGAAGGTCATTTATATATTCGTTCAATAATCCGATCTCAACNGANCCCCACTCAACATGCCCATTCGTAGAAACCGTCGATGNTTCCCTNGTATAATCTTCGAATTGAGTCAAGTCNTTTCTATAGGCNTCAAGNGTATTNGTTGAAAATCCTTTCTCGACAACGAGATGTTGTAAGAATGAGGTAACTAAAGCATCCATTCGACATCCCTTCTAAATAAACTGTACATGACAGGTCTAAATATTGCTTGAGTACAGCCGATTCTAGCATAGGGNAACTCATTGTTATGAGAGGAATGNATACGNAAATTGATCAATCTGAAGTGNCNTTAAATCTTCAGGTAAGAACTGTTAGATATCCTTAAAACGTTGATCTCGCCAATTAAGAGCAGATCTCAGGCCTTCACGTTGCTTGATTGTATTGAACTCTTCTTGTTCAGGACTAGTGCTAAGATCAAAATGAGTCATCANCTCTAGATTTTGTTGTATGGCTAAAAGAAAGCCTTGAGATTCAAGCGCTCGATTAANAGAAATTTTAGATAATTTGACCCCTATNTGGGGTAACAAGCAAATCTTACGGGCTANACGCTCACATTCAGAGATTAAATCATCGTGTTTTACTACCCTCCCTACCAATCCTATGCGAGCTGCTTCATGAGCATCAACAGTATCACCAGTCAGAAGCAACTCTTTGGCCATTGCAAGATTAGTGCTGAATGGTGTGATCAATAGCGGNGGTCCAACTCCGGCCCTTATCTCCGGNTCACCCAGAATAGCATNTTCTGATGCAATNTTGATATCACATATCTGAACTAGCTCACATGCACCGCCCAATGCATATCCGTTCACAGCTGCTATGACTGGTTTCCCCAAGTTCCACACCATCATAAAGGTGTCAACAAATGTCTGTAGATGNTCACGCCATTTTTCAGGTGTGACTTCCTCNGGGCTNGGATCATCTGAAGACCTTTCGATATCAAATCCTGCAGAGAAGGCCCTACCAGCACCAGTGAGGATTACCACCCTCACATCGGGATCCACTTCAACAACCTGCATAATCTCCCTGAACTCGGACAATAATTGGGAGTTAAGAGCATTTAGTTTGTCTGGACGATTTAAAGTTATGTAGGCTATCGAATCGTTATTATCGTATGTAATGCACTGAAAAGCCAAAAGCGTCCTCCCAGAGTNNGTACCGTTAATTCAAGATCCAACCNGTCAACCACACATTGCANTAATGACTATNNACCTGTACTAAGACCCTTCAATTATCTCGATATATTCCACAACAATATCTTGTTGTGGCGAAGAAGTCTCTCTACTAAACCTACTACGTTCCACAGGCACTTCGGCAATAGCATCTATGATTTCCATTCCCTTGGAAACTTGTCCAAATATAGTATATGCAGGAGGTAGGCCAACATCTGAACCATGCACAATAAAGAACTGACTACCATTGGTATTGGGACCAGAATTCGCCATCGCTACNGTTCCTCGATTGTATGCCCTTGATACAACTTCGTCTGCAAAACGATATCCTGGACCACCTGTTCCATCACCTTTAGGGTCGCCCGTCTGAATCATGAAATCTTTGATGACCCTATGAAATTTAACACCGTTATAAAATCCCTCTTTAGACAAGAAAACAAAATTATTCACGGTTACAGGTGTCTCCGAAGAGAATAAATCAATTGTAATATCACCTTTGGACGTTTTCAGATAAGCGGAATATGATAAGTCTGGCGATATGATCATCGACGGGGGAGCACTGTAGCTCCGAGGGCCTGCAGGAACAGCAACTTGTTGCTCAGAAAAAGACTCACTTTGGGACTCCGCACTAGCAGGAGTTCCCTTATCCTTATTTGCCACATTAGCAACTGATTGGCCTTTTTCACGAATGTCCTTAATGATATTTGACTTGCCCAGCTTTCCTTCTTCATCCAAACCAGTCAACATATCACAGCCAGTTGTACCCAACCCTACCAAAACAAAAGCACTAATAAATATGATCATGAAGCCATTTTTCATTGTTAGACACCCTTTTCCATTATAAGTTCTATATCCTTCCACCAAGAAAGGCAATTAAAGTCATATGCAAAATGTCACTGAAGAAAAAAGACCCAGTTAAAACTAACTAGGTCTTCCATCTACCAATACAAAACCATCATNAGATTAATATGGCCTTGTGATTTTAGCTATCTCCTTAAGTTTTTCCAGCGTAAAATCTGGTGACTGACAAACGCTAATAGTCTTTTCCTCGTATTCTGCTATCGTAGCGACCATGTCAGGGATAGCGTCGGCCAGTTCGAATGGGATATGGGATACTCCATGCTTATCTCCATGAAGGAGATCACCAGTCTTCACAGTAAATCCGCCGATTCCAACTGGATTACCTATATCTATAAGATGAACGTACCCATGAGACACAGATACATCTTTTGCAAAGAAATTAAAATCCAATGCTCGCACTTCATCAAGATCACGAACGGTACCGTCAGTTATAACACCAACAGCGCCTAATGCTTTATGGATATTTCCCTGGACTTCACCCCAATAAGCTCCAAATGGAGGGTTATCTATATCATGCAGTACTATAAAGGTCGGTTTAGGAACTGAAGCTATTAAATCCCACCAATCTTCCCGAGCTATAGGTGTCCCAGTGGGCTCATTAGCGCTAATCACACCAGTGACAGCATACCCTACTGTGGCCGGCATATCCGGAAATATGGATTTTATCTCAGGCAGCATAAACCCCTGATTCTTTGGACGATAATTCAAACCTTCTATTGCGTTACAAATACTTGGACCATCAATGGCCTGCAAAGCCTTAAACGTGGATTCACTAACACTCTGATACAAGACAAACCTCCTATAAATATTTCTATCGGGCCAGTATCAAGCTAGAACTTTCTTAATCGCTACATTTAACCAGAACTACCAGAAGGATTTACTATCTGGCGTGTTCTAATAATTTGATCTGCGTGTTCCTGTACATGTCGAGCAAGATACTCGAAAACTCCCCCAGCAGTAATCGGATTATCTTCACCTCTATGGCCGATTCGATCCAAATTCTGTTCATCAATGCTTATTAAGACATTAATTGCACTTTCATTCTCTCGTTTAACCCGCCCTATTAGTTTATTGAGTGGATCACCTGATTTATCATCTACAGCTGCCGATCTAATATCGTTCTCGACCTCAGTTCTGGTGATATTAGGATTATCATTCTCAGTGATAACTACCGCCTTTCCAGACCAAAACACCTGTATCTCTGCTATATGCGCCAATAATTGAGACACACTCCACTCTCCTGGAGATGGAACCGTCCGTGCATATTGCTGATCCAATCCCTGAATCGCACTTTCCACGGACACCAATGCTTCCTCCAGTAAGGTTTTTAAATTTGTTGTCTGGTCTTGCGACATAACTGATCCGACTATCGTGATTCTAATCCAGTTCGTGCTCCTAGGCTTAACATACCGCACACGAGGTTTTCTGCCGGATAGAGGATACCAGAAAGTTGTCTGAGCGGGAAGGATATTAACAGAGATTTATATGTCGCAATAGTTTAGCGAACCGTAGGAACTAACATCCAAGTCAATCTGATTCAAGTTGACTCCATGCTGAGTCCCTGACTTTTCTCATTATATCCTGCAAAGGTATTCCAGTTTCCAATGATAAACCTCTGCAGTCCTCATACTCGGGAGACACATCTACTACCACACCATCCAAAAATTTTAGTTTAACGTCTGCATCTCCCAGGTCTGTAGATATACGAAGAATCTCTCTCTTCGCGACATACCGCTCAATTGCACGTCTTCTAACGCCCAGCGTACTAGTTTCCCGTAATATCAGCTCTACAGCCAGTGATTCAATCTCCAAGGGTACTAATGCTGATAATATGACACCCGGACGATCTTTTTTCATTTGTATAGAGGTGAACCACACATCCAACGCTCCCAGTCCAAAAAGCCTTTCTTTAGCGTATCCCAGCATCTCGCCCGAAGAGTCGTCTATATTAGTTTCTAACAACACACTGCCCGATTTTGTGACAACTGATTCGGAACTAATATCCCCTAACCATACCCTTACTATATTTGCGAAGCTTTCAGGGTCCTTGCCCCCCAATCCCACTCCAATATCCGAAACGGAAAATTCAGGTCTCACGAAGGTTGCTAATCCAGTAATAATCGCTGCTCCCGTGGGCGTTGTAAGTTCGCCTATGTTGTCATAAATCTCATTGTCAGCGACAACTGGAGCCTTTACCTGAGAAATTATCTGCAGTGTTGCCGGAGCTGGATTTGAATAACCTCCAGGCCTCATTGGCGGCCTAGACGACCCCAAGACCAAGGGAGATGCATAAACACTCTCTACACCTAAATAATCCAGGCATATGCACACGCCTACTACATCCACTATAGTATCCAGAGTTCCAAGTTCATCTAACTCTATTTCTTCTAAAGTATGTCCATGAACTCTACACTCCGCATCCCAGAGAATGTGGAATATTCTTAATGATGAGCTTTTAACAAATTCCGAAAGACTACTGTCAGATATTATCTCCAACATTGCAGCTGCGGACAGATTCCCGGTATTATCTAATACCACATCAACTTTGGTGCCGCGAATCTCATTACGGAAACCTTGTGCTGATTCAACATGGAACCCTGACACAGAAAGCTTATTTAATTGCGTTGCTATTTCCTCTAGTGGCACTCCCAAGTCCACAAAGGCGCCAAGAAGCATATCACCACTAGCACCGCCAATTGATTGTATATATGCTACTTTCAACTTACCCTGAACTCTTGCCAGTATCCCGGCCTATCTGGGCATTAAGACTGCCTGAGCGCAATCCTGCCAAATCCAGAGATACCCACAAATACCCCAAGCTTTTAAGATATTCGGTTATCTTTTCACGATTCACAATTATAATTTTCATTTCCTCAGGGACCACTTCTATTCGACATACACGATCATGATGTCTTGCACGAACCTGATTTAATCCTAGATCTTTTAAAAAATCCTCTGCTCTTTCGATCATTTTGAGGGTTGTAACATTAACCGGTATGCCATAGGGAACCCGAGAAGACAAACAAGGCTGTGCTGGTTTATCCCAGACAGATATGCCCAGGTAGTTGGCCAGTGCTCTTACATCCGCTTTTGTAAATCCCGCATCAACCAAAGGGCTTCTCACTTGATGCTCAGAAGCCGCTGTCAGCCCAGGTCTGTAGTCTCCAAGGTCATCTTTATTAGCTCCATTAACAATCCACTGATAGCCCTCATCCCTAGCTAATGTGTGTAACTGGCTATACAACTCGTTTTTGCAAAAGTAACACCGCTGCGGAGAATTTTCGGTATAGCCCGGTTGGTCCATTTCATTAGTTCTAACGATACGATGATCTAAATGGAATTCGCTGGCTGTCAACTTTGCTTCTGATAATTCCCGTTCGGACAAAGCAGGGGATACAGCCGTGACTGCTAACGCCTTGGGTTTCAACACTTTATCAGCAACGACGGCGACCAAAGTACTGTCAACTCCACCAGAGAAAGCTGTGACAACCGAATTGAGCCCGGATAATTCAGACTCTAACCTACTGAGCAAAACCTCTGGCGCTCCCATAATACCTTCCTTCTAAACCATGCAAAATAACAATTTCATGGGGTATGTCCCAAATGGTTACAGACAAAACGTAATGCAATTATATCAACGTTTAACGAAAACGATAGAATGCTTATAATAGACCTGTGAACTTGTACTACATTGGGAAGCGTAGTACTATGACTCATTACAATTGCGTGAGTAAGAAGGGCTTCAAATAGCCCTCCGACTCACTAGTTAACCCAATAGTGGAGAGTTATACATGACCGCTAGAAATTACGATCTTGCTGTAGCTATTGGCGGAGAAGCAGGTCAAGGAATCGCAACCCCTGGCGATATATTGGCAAGGATTTTCGTTCGCCGAGGATTGCATCTTAACGCTTATAACGCATACCAATCAATCATCCGCGGTGGACACATATTTTTGACCGTAAGAGTCAGCGACGAAGAGTGCCCCACCCACGGTGACAAATTAGACATCCTTCTTTGCCTGAACCAAGACACTATGGACCGTCATCTCCATCTAATGGGTCCAGGCTCCAAGGTAATATACAATTCGGACACAATTGAACCCGGAAAGGCGGCAGAAGGTGTAGGGCTATGCCCAATACCAGTAAGCGAACTATCGGAAAGTCGCAATAGATTGATCCAGAACACTATTGCAGTAGGAGTAATGAGTGCCTTAGTAGGGCTCGAATTTGAAACTCTAGAAGACAGCCTGTCCCTTAGATTCCAAAGACAGGGCGAAAAAATAGTAAGTGAAAACGTAGGTGTGGCTAGAGCAGGGTACGATTATGCGAAAGCCAATTTTGAAACCTTCCCAGATTTATTGCCAACTGGCGAAAAACCCTTAGGAGTATGGGCAGGAAACGACGCAGTCGCAATGGGAGCCGCCGCTGCCGGAGTAAAATTCTATGCCGCGTACCCTATGAGTCCTTCAAGCGGCATCCTGCACTGGATGGCACAGAACGCCCGTAATCTAGGCATAATGGTCAGACAGGTAGAAGACGAAATCGGAGTTGCAAACATGGTGATCGGTGCAGCTCACACTGGAGTAAGAGCAATGTGTGGAACCTCTGGCGGAGGATTCGCACTGATGACAGAAGCAGTTGGAGCTGCTGGAATGATGGAAATACCAGTAGTATACGTTGATGTACAACGTGCGGGGCCATCTACTGGAGTACCTACCAAGACCGAGCAAGGAGACCTTTGGCAAATACTTGGTGCTAGCCAAGGTGATTACGAAAGGTTTGTAGTCGCTCCAAAAGACGCTCTAGACGCTTTCAATACCATGCCAGAACTATTTAACCTGTGTGATAAAGCACAGTGTCCCGGTCTCGTACTAATCGACCTTCTTATAGGAGAAGGCAGGTTCTCATTTGACCCAGATGACGTAGATATGCACCCTGGAATAGACCGAGGAGAGCTAATCACAGAAGGTACCCTTAGCGGTGAAACATACCAGAGATATAAAGATACAGACTCAGGAATATCGCCAAGGGCCATAGCCGGATTGGAAGGCTATGTTCATGTCGTGGCGACAGATGAACATGATGAAGATGGAATATTGATCAGTGATGAATTTACAAACCCCCACAAGCGTCGCCAGATGGTTGAGAAGAGAGCCAGAAAATTCCAGAACGTAATAGATGATGTAGCTCCTCCAGAACTGGAGGGTGAGAAGAATGCCGACGTCACTCTCATAGGATGGGGGTCCACCTATGGGGTTATAAAAGAGGCGATAGCTCAACTGGCTGATCAGGGAGTTACTGTGAACCATTTACCTGTTAAATGGATCATACCCCTACATGGTGATGCCATAGTAGACATTTTATCCTCATCTAAAAAGACGATAATCATAGAAAATAACTACTCTGGACAATTTGCCAGATATTTAAGAAGTGAGACAGGATTCGCTCCAGACGGCCACATCAGGAAGTATGATGGCGAGCCATTCATGCCGCACCATATTGTCGATGGCGTCTTCGAGCAAATCGCAGGCAAAACAAATCACTATGTACCATACCAAGAAGTCATAGTTTAACAAGGAGACTCAATATGACCAGCACTCCAAAAGTATCTGACGGAGAACCCGTAGTACAACTGACCGCTAGAGATTTCAAAGGTAAAGCAGACCCAGACTGGTGTCCCGGGTGTGGCGATTTTGGAGTCCTAAATAGTCTTCAGCGGTCCTGCGCAGAACTTGGGATGAAACCACACGAAATTCTTGTAGTAAGTGGCATTGGGTGTTCATCCAATTTACCTGGATATATAAATGCCTACGGCATGCACACTCTTCATGGAAGATCCCTGGCCTTTGCCACAGGAGCGAAGATGGCCAATCATGAACTTAATGTCATTGTGACAGGAGGAGATGGTGACGGGTATGGTATCGGTGGCAACCATTTCACACACACTGCCCGACGCAACGTTGATTTGACCTACATTGTAATGAACAACCAGATCTATGGATTAACTACAGGTCAAATATCTCCCACTAGCCGAGACGGCATGAAAACGAAAAGTACTCCCTTTGGCAGTGTAGAAATGCCTATAAATCCGATTACCTCTTCCATTATGAATGGAGCGACATTCGTCGCCCGGGGATACAGTGGCGATGTACGTCACTTGAACGAGCTCATCAAGGAAGCTATCCAACACAAAGGATTTTCACATATAGATGTATTCAGTCCCTGTGTAACTTTCAATCACGACAATGGACATCCCTTTTTCAAAGATCGTGTAACTAAACTAGAAGACGAGAATCATGACACCTCCGACTGGAAAGCAGCTTGTGAAAAAGCCATGGTGTGGGGTGACCAGATCTACACTGGTGTGTTTTTCAAGGTAGAAGCCCGCGAGAGTCTAGGTGACCGCGAGCCTGTGCTAGAACGAGAAGGACCGCTCGCTAAAAGATCGCTGGGTCTCAGTAACGAACAAGCTGATAAGCTGATTAAAGCAACAATGTAAGTATCCACTTACCAAGATTCACTGTAAATAGACCCGCCTTAAAGGCGGGTCTATTTACAGATACAGACTTTTTTATGAAAAATACTTCGCTTATAAATCGTGTTGCCAGTTCCCTACCGTTTTATTACGGCTGGGGAATCGCCGGCAATAGCATAGCTATAAGTCTTTCAACAAGAACAATTATGGCCGTAGCCATGCTTTCCGTATTCGTCGAACCGATGACACG
>PBBR01000015.1 GCA_002716645.1 Chloroflexota bacterium | reverse complement strand
CTTGAAATATCTAAACCAGACTTATTATTTATAGGGAACAGATATCTATCTTTGACTGACACACTGCTCAACAAAGAAACCTTGAAAGAAAGTCAGCTCATAACACTCGATTCAGAAGTGACCAGTAAATTCAAATACTATGAAGATATCTTAACCAACCAAACTAGTGATCAAATACATTTTCCGGAAGATGACGATTCTGATACTACAGTCATTATGTTCACTGCGGGGACAACAGGAACTCCAAAAGGCGTCATGTTGAGCCATAATAGTTTCTCTTCTTATCTACTATCTACAGTCTCTCCGGCAGATCCCGATATAAATGAAACTAATTTAATTACGGTTCCGTTTTATCATATAGCTGGNCTNCAAGCGGCGCTAGCAGCGATTTACGGGGGCCGTACGATGGCGATAATGCGGCAATTTGACCCNCTTNATTGGCTTAAAACCGCAGAAGNAAATAAAGCGAACAGAGCCATGCTTGTACCAACAATGCTAAAGCGAATAATAGATCATCCGAATTTCCAGGATTTCGATTTATCCGATATGAATGTAATCACATATGGTGCAGCACCAATGCCGTTGGATGTCATTAAAAGATCAATCACAAGTTTTCCAAATACAATGTTTATTAACGCATTCGGACAGACTGAAACAGCATCAACAATCACTATGTTACCACCAGAGGATCACATACTAGACGGGTCACAGACTGACATAGAAATCAAATTGAAGAGACTTACNTCTATAGGGAANCCANTAGATGATATTGANATATTAATAGTGTCTGAAGACGGAAATCCAGTCNACACAGGGGAAATAGGAGAGATAGTAGCACGTGGTGATAGATTAATGACAGGGTATTGGAACCAAGAATCAGCCACTTCAGAAACTATAAAATCCGGATGGCTCTACACNGGTGATTTAGCNTATCAAGATCAAGATGGATACATCTTNNTATCAGGAAGAGCCAAAGACTTTATCAAAAGAGGTGGCGAGATGATATCTCCCGAAGAGGTGGAACAAGTCCTACGGTCCCACCCTCAAGTATCTGACGCGGCCATCATAGGGACNCCAGACGAAGAATGGGGCGAGGAAGTAGTCGCTGTTATAGTGACCGAAGGCCCTCCGCCATCCGCAGATAACTTGATAGAACATTGCGGGGAACATCTCGCGAGCTATAAGAAACCTAAATACATCTACTTCATAGATGAACTACCCAGGAACGCTATGGGAAAGGTGTTAAAAAGAGATCTTAGAGAACAGTACAGTTAATATCCGTAACGAATAGAAATCTAAGGAGAGATAGAACATGAAAATCGCTGTCATGGGTACCGGAGGAGTAGGGGGATATTTCGGAGGGCTATTAGCCAGAAATGATCTCGACGTAACGTTCATTGCTAGAGGAGAACATCTCAAAGCAATCCAAGATAATGGTCTCCAAATAAACAGCCAAAATGATGGTGTCTTNACTGTTCACAACCCTGCTACAGATAATCCGTCCGATCTTNCGAAGCAAGATTTAATCTTGTTCACTGTTAAGATGTTCGACAACACTCCTGCTATAGAATCGATCAAACCAATTGTTGGTGATCAAACTACAATACTCACACTTCAAAATGGTGTCAGCAACGGATACGACCTTGCTGAAGTATTCGGAAACGAGCGAGTCATGATAGGTACAGCTATGTTAGAAGGGCGTATATCAGAACCAGGAGTAGTCACTCAAGGAGGCCCAGGTGCTGCGCACTTCGGCGAAATGTATCAAGGCATCAGCGAAAGAGGAGAACAATTACTCTCATTGTTTCAAGCTTCCAACTGGAAGGTAGAACTCCAGGAAAATATGCTCGATACTTTATGGAAGAAATTTGCCTATTTGTCAGCGTGTGCATCCACTTGCACAGCCAGCAACTCAAGCATGGGGGAAATGCGTTCTGTCCCAGAAACTCGAAATCTGATACTTAGTGCAATTTCAGAAGGATTTGAGGTTGGGAGAGCGTATGGTGCTCCGATANCCGNTGACGCGATGGACTGGGCCATTTCCGCACTAGATAATTTCCCATATTCAGGAAAATCTTCTATGGCTAAAGACTTCGCTGAAAATCGTTCCGTAGAGCTTGAAGGACTGACAGGGACAGTCATAAAAATGGGGAAACGTCTAAATATTGAAACTCCAATCAACGATATGTTATACGCTGTATTAAAACCATGGGCAGAAAGAATAAATCAACAAAATAAAGCTTAGTCTCACATGTTCATAAGGGACGAGCGAAACTTAGTTCATGACCATCGGGATCGCACACATGGAAATACCGCTCGTTCCACGATGCATCCTCAGGACTCGTTAGAGTAGCNACACCCTTAGAAATCAGTCGNCTATGCAACGCATCCACATCATCAACATAGAATATCAATCTACCCCACCATTCTATCTGCGAGTCCTTAGTTAAAATAAGATTTAAATAGCTGCCGCCGATTCCAAAACTCGAAAACTCACTGTGCAGCCCCCCGTATAATAGCTCCATNCCTATCTGATCACTATAAAACGCGACCGATTTCCCCATGTCACTAACCGCCAATGTCACCGCGCTTATGCTTTTAACAGTCAATCCCNACAACCTCACGATATTNGGTTAATACGACTGGAATAATTTACCCCAATCAGTTNTCAATGCAGATTTTATTCTTCGCTTTCCATAGGTATTTAGCCAATATCCATTATGGTATAGATTAGAGGCTAAAAAAGCCCATCCTACAATGGGACTTCTCAGAAGCGCATTTTCCAAGAATTTCAGCGGGCCCCAGTAAATAAGCTTTTGGCCTTTGCTGGCAAATGTGTTTTCAGCTCTACTGAAATGCCAATTTACTTTCTCTATGTCCTCACCAACTATATTCAGCGCCTTTATATCGGCACATCCCAACCCACGTTCATGAGCAAGACGAATAAACTCTATACTCATCGGATCAAATCCCATCATATACGCAGAAACNGCATCAATGGCTACTTGATCAGAACTGGAAACAAGCGTGTCTTTGACATGCCACCTCATAGCTCTAGGTCCAGGTCCGTCTCCTGCNAANGTTCCATCCATAACAGCAAATATTCCGGGGTGGATTTCCTGCTGAATGGCCAACAAATCCACGAGAGTCTCATGTATAACTGAATGAGTCCAATGACGCTTCCGGTGCAGTAGTCCCCCAAAAGCGTTNTTCATTGCTCCAGTCATNGTAGTAAAAACATGGGTTTTCATAGTNGGCAGATGAATTATATTCTTACCCTCAAACGTCTGGGNTATTTGTATGCCTTCAGGAAATATAGAATCCAGAACCAACATGTCGGCTTTTGGTTTGTAATCAACCCAAAGATTTGGAGGAGTATCTAAATGAACTACAGGAAGATCACACTTGTCCTGAACGGCCTTATGTTTATTATTGAGCTNACCTTCATAAGAATCGACTACGACNGTTCCATTNTGGGCACCCACTAAATTCTTATAACCCAAGCTCCGTAAAGCATTTATNACACCCTCCANCTGCCAAGGAGAAGTAGAACAAGCTGGATACCANTGTTGCCAAGAGATATTGATCTTTAATAACGTCTCAATCTCCCTGTTTAGGCATTGAGTGACACCTGCTAATTCCATAGACGTTTTTACGTCATCTAGTACTGTGTTCGGGCTAGTCTTAACCACNGATACAGTATTCGCACTGCCGNAACTATTGCNATTACNAAACGCCATAAGAACAACTCCTATTCACTATCTCAGACACCGTTAATCCACAACACCAATATAGCGGTTACCAGCCAAACAGCGCACGTTGATAATAACGGCACATCCTGAAATATCAGGCGCTCTGGGGACTCAGACACATCAGAATTATTAAGCAGATATAAATACCTAAACAAACCGAAAGCTACCAGCGGTACCGTCACAAGCATCGAATGATCAGACGGAAGATTATCTGCTTCTATCGTATAGAGTGTATAACTTAGCAAAGAAGCTGCAGCCGTAATATTAACCAGTTGTGATATTAAGGGTCCAGAATACTGCTTTAAAACTCCTCTATAAGAACCTTCTGTATCTCCATATAGCCTTAACTCAGCGTACCTTCTTCCAAATACTATAAATAACGCTGCACACGCGGTTACTATATACAACCAAGGGGAAGGCATCACTCCAATAAGTACCGCTCCCGCAGCAGTCCGTACTATATAACCACTAGCGACCAAGAAAGCATCCAACAGTACAATGTTCTTCGCACCAAACGAATACAGTAGGTTCAAACATATGTAGAGTATTCCCATCCCGCCTAATAGTACGTCGATATACCACATCAACGATATTCCGATCAGACACAAAGCTAGCATGAGCCCAACTCCCATACTTGCACTGACCTGGCCAGAAGCTACCGGTCTATATTTCTTATATGGATGCTTAGCATCATTTTTCTTATCCTTCAAATCATTCAAGATATATACGGAACTAACCGTCAAACAGAACGCGATAAAAGCCAGTCCCAATTTGACCAACATATCAGTGACGATATTAAAGTCACCTGGAGACCAGACATCAGAAATAGTGAATAAAAATGGAACGAAGATTAAGAAATTTTTAATCCACTGTCGAGGCCGAAGACAACTAATATAAGCGTAAAAAGTATTCATTGACCGTATAGAATTAATATTAACCCAATATTACTATTATCCTAAATTTAATTATAATCCACATGTCAGGGTATTTAGGCATGGGAAGTATGCAGAAAACAACTTAAGTGAGACTTACTCCTGCATAAATCACATACGACGTAATCGTTTGAATACATGATTATCTCCACTATATAAAATCCCCATGGCCATCAATCCTAGTAGGACTGCAAACCACAATGTAGCTAATCGTATTAGCAAAACTGCTGACGCAGCTTCGCCTTTCGCTAATCCTATATTCACCAAAAACGCAAGCATACTTACTTCGGTACCTACTAGACCTCCTGGTATCGCTGACAAGCCACCAACAATGGTGGACCACGCGTATACAGGTACTGACAACCACAAACCATCCTCAACACCTAACCCTTTTAAGATTAGGTATAAAGCTATACCCTCGCTAGCCCACGCTACGACACCTAAAAGTGTAGCAGTTATTAATGCTCTAACTTGCAATAAAACACGGAATGCAGACCTAGACGCATCTATTTGTAGTTTCCATTTTAAAACTAATGGAACCCTATACAATAAATTACCTAGTGAGGACTTAAATAAAATTACAAAACCCACTAAACTACCAGCCAACAGACAACAAACACCAAGAACCTCAATAGGGATAATTCCCAATCCGGTTAGACCGACCATCAAGACTGATACCAGATCGGTCAATCTCTCCATAATTACCACCGCCGCCGAGTGAGCTACCGGCATATCAGACTTTTGCTTTAAGAAGTAACATTTGAAAAATTCGCCCACCTTACCTGGTGTCACAGAGAGAGCTAACCCACTAAAGAATATCAACATACTTGCTCGGAACGTGATATCAACATGAAGAATTCGTAGGTAGTACGCCCACCTAATAAATCTCACTCCATAATTTACTAAAGCGAGAATCAATGCGAGTAAGAAATAATGCTTCGGGTAATTCGATACAATGCGACCCATTTCTCTAAAGTCTCCGTACGCTAACAAGCCTATGAATACTAGTACTGATACGGAAACAATTAGAGCTAATTTAAATTTATTCACTTTTCACAGTCAGGCCCTGGTTGATTTGAGCTGCGAGGTACCCTGCGCCGAATCCATTGTCAATATTCACGGTAGCAACACCAGGGGCACAGCTGTTAAGCATTCCTAACAACGCCGACAATCCCTCAAAGTTAGATCCATAGCCTACACTAGTCGGTACGGCCACGATAGGCATGGACACTAAGCCAGCAAGCACACTCGCAATAGCAGCTTCCATACCGGCTACAACAATAATGACATTTGAGTCTCTTAATATGGGGAGAGCATCAAAGAGCCTATGAATACCCGCAACTCCAACATCGTTAATCCGGACTACCTCATTACCCATTACTTCGGCCGTGATCGCTGCTTCTTCTGCTATATTCAAGTCTGCAGTTCCAGCCGAAACGACGCTGATACCAGATCTGGATATAGTTTCTAACTCGGACCGTATGATAATTGCACCTGCTAGCTCATTAAACTCAGCATCTCCAGAAACTTCTTGTACGCATTTAAACGTCTCAAAAGTCGTCTTTGTAACTAATACAGGATGACTCCTATCAAGCATCGATTCTACTATTCCAACAACTTGTTCTGAAGTCTTGCCGGGTCCAAATATAACCTCTGGATATCCAGTTCGAATCGGCCTATGATGGTCCACTTTCGCAAATCCAATATCCTCATAAAGACTTGATTCAATTTCGCAAATCACATCATCGACCGTCATTCTACCGGCATTAAGAGCGCTAAGAATATCTCGTAAGTCCCTCGGTTTCATATTCTAGTTTATCGTCTTCATAGATTTCAGAATTGGGGTTGCAAAATAGTCAGACCAATAGACAACACCATGCTCTTCCGAACTGGCTACTATCAATCCTAATCCATATCTGAGCGCGTTAGGGCTACTTCTCATAGTCACGATTGTCCCGAACTAAAGCAATCGAACCATCATTGTGAGTATTATGTATCGCTAAAACGTCCCGTGGTAATAATTCTAAGAGTTTACGCATACGAATTACAGAAGTTCCTTTGTCAGTGTTAGGAGATATAAAGTACACAGACCATAAGTCATTATATCCACATATAGCTAGCCAATAAAAATATATCCTTATTGATTAATATTGCTGACTCTCGCCGGATTCATCAGCATATTAGGTCAATTAGCAACAAAACCCATACAATACGTGACAAGTTTTGTTGATATCGTCGCCTCTCTCCTCACGAATAATGCTTCATCAAGATCATTTTAAGACTTTGACACTAAACACTGAACCATGTAGCATAGTCGGCGCCATATCACGGCTAAACCCCCGCATTATTTCGCAATAATCGCCATCATAATAAGAGGTTCCTTTGACTGACAAAAGCCATACATCCCAATCAACATCTCGACTGTCAGGCCCGCCAGTAAATCCTAAGTTTCGAAGTGCGTTAGACGAACTGGTGGCTCTAGCACATCAAGGGCAATCACAACAGAGTGAAGTATATAATCCTTCCGACGATTGGTTAACAACCAGAATGCCCATTTTGGACGATCTTCCACAAGAACAACAAGCGAAGATTCTTGAAGAAGTCGCTGAACTAGAGAAGATCGCAGAAGAGGCAAATGCAGTAGGAAAAGCGGCCACAAGAGTCTGGCCTGAAGCCGTAGTACGGCTAGATAATGGTGGGCTCGATTTCTTTAGCCAACTTGGAGTAGTTCGTCGACCTGATCTAACTCAGTACTTTGTAGACGGATTCGAAGCTAACCGAGACGGAATAGCATTCAGTTCTGAAAATCAGGAATTATTTTCCGAAGTATTTGAATACATAAGTTCGGCTATGCGTTCCCATTTCAAAGACGCCGATACTATTATTCAAACTGACCGTCAGGTTGCAGATGCTCCGAGTAGATCATTTCACGCCCGGCAATTGCTATTTGGGGTGAGATATCTTCAGCTTCCATACATGTGGAGACAGTTGACATTTGACCTGCCTAAATCTGAATACAACAATACTCCCGACATAGTAGAAGTCACCATACCAAACTGGTTAGAAGACCTTGGTTTACCAGAAGATCTGAAGGCCAGGATCAATGAGTCCGGATTAACCCAACTCATATTTAAAGCTCCAACAAAAGGATTATCGCTTCATTTGGGGTTTGACTACGCCGGCGAGCACAAAATGGGTCCTTTATCTATAGCCATGTTCTTGGTTAAACAGAATAATGGTTTGGCGGTCCAAGCATCTTTAAGCGTAGCCAGAGCAAAAACCATAGAAGGCCAATATAAAAATACTGGTATGGTCACGATCGGACCTTCACTACACGGGAAAAGCACATTGACTATTATGATAGAACTCGCCAATAGTGCTCTTGGAGAACTCCTGAATCTCCAGCCCGATTCATCGGAGGGAGTATACCCGATGAACGACGATATTGTACTTCTCCAACCCCTGTCAGAGCCCATTGAAACAACCAGAGGAGAGAACCGCATTAGGATATCTCACGGAATCGATGGAACAGAGAACAATTTTTATGCAGTGCCATTTGGACTGACGCGTGAGGACGATCCTATAACTTATGACGTAGTACGAGGCACTATAGAATCCCCTAATCCTCAAGAGACCCTAGAAAACGTTCCCATACATACATCCGATCGTACTCCCAATTATTTGGAAAATCCCGTGAGAAACATGCGGATGATCTTGTCCAGATCACGATTGCTAGCTCGTAAAGGCACAGATAAGCTTCTTAGTTCTATGACCCAAGGCAACGTGTCTGACTCAGTTCACGTTCCTATGGACCACACAGACCAAGTTTTCTTTCAAGCAGTAATGCGGCAAAACACCATCATCCCACCTCTCAGAAAGCTGAATCTGGATCAATATATTCGAGTATTGATGTATGGTGAAGCGGTCCAAATGGGAGCAGCCATTGGGGCTATTGGACAACCGTATGTCGAATACTTTTCAGATCCTTTCATAATCGGGCTGGAAGATGAGAACGCCAACCTAATGTACTACATACTCCAACAGATGGAACGTGGCGGATTACCGCATAGCTATTATGTTTTTAACACTGGTGGAGTAGGGGCGGACTCAAACGAGCAAGCCACTGGAGATAAGTACAAGAAAATTCCCAGGGAACTCACTTTAATGCTTCAGGAGGCTGTCCTAAGAGAAGCAGTTAAGTTCCAATATGATGCCTCTTTAGGGTCTGAGGTAGCAGTAGCAATCGTAAATGAATCTGGTAATGAGATCATGGATCTTCGGAAAGACTGGCTACCAATAAACATATACGGAGAATCTGATTACACTGAGAGAGTAACTCAACTTCGCAGAAGGCGTTACTACGGCTTGGATTCCTCGGATAAAGCCGGCATATTAAGATATACCAAAGTTACAGATACACTTATGGACTTGAGTGATATACCAGAGCCACAAAACGAACGGGAACTAGCGTGGCTGTTATCCTTCTCCTGGAACGTTGACGAGGCATACAACTCGCTAAAAGAACTTTCAGAGCACCTATCTGAAGGGTATAAACCTATCCCACATTTGCTCAGAGAACTACGTAGCAAGTATGAGTCTGGCCTACAATCAGGATTAGAAATATCTAGCACGGGCCAAACAACCCTATCACAGCTCGGCCTTATATAGTGATCTGCTAATAGGAATACGTTATGACAGAGAGATTTACAGGCGTGCACTGGATGCTAGCGACCCCATTTAACGACGATGAAACTATAGATCTAGCTTCTATAGAAAATCTTCTGGAAGAAGCTCGATCTAGTGGTTGTGAGGGCGTAGTTGCCCTCGGAGTCACAGGAGAGGCTGCACGGATGACCGACCAGGAACGGACCGCGGTAGCCAAAAAGGTTATAGATAGCGCAAATGGCATGCCTGTCACCCTAGGTGCCACAGCCCCCGGCACTAAATCCACTATCGACTATTGCGTACAAGCACAAGAGATAGGAGCTGCGGCAGTGATGGTTTCGGCCCCAAGTATGGGGAAACCAAACCTCGACTCTTTATTAACTCATTATGAGAGGATCGCCGAGGCAATAAATATACCGATTGTTGTTCAAGATTATCCGCAAACTTCTGGGGTACATATGCCTCCAGCCTTTTTTGGCCGCGTGGTTGATACTATCCCTCAAGCAAATTATCTGAAACTTGAGGATCCTCCCACTCCAACGAAAATAACAGCGATTAAAGATGTAATAGGCGACAAAATGTCTATTTTTGGTGGGTTGGGAGGTGTGTTTTTACTGGACGAATTACGTAGGGGATCATCCGGAGCAATGACCGGCTTTGCATACCCTGAAGTTCTAGTATCCATCTGTAATTGTATGTATGCTGGAGACATATCGTCTGCTGAATCCATATTCCGGAAACATTTGCCAGCGTTTTTGTTCGAATTCCAGGAAGGAATAGGGGTAGCCATAAGAAAACAATCACTGTTCGAACGAGGTCTGATCAAATCACCAAGAGTGCGTCACCCAGGCCCTCAGATAACTAGCGCTACAAAAACCGAATTAGTAGAACTGCTAACCAGTGTTGGTCTCAGATAAACACCCCTATCAATTCTTTGCGATCTAATTGCTCTAAGCCAAGCTACTTTAATGGGCGTTTCGCTGAAAGTCCCATTAAAACTGTGATTCCGCCGAGAACGGCAAATCCGTAGAATGCTGACATGTACGTTCCTGTAACATCAAAAATATAACCGGACAACACTGCGCCAATCGCTTGCCCTCCGGCCAACATAGACTCGGTAACTCCTCTTATTGCACCTAGAGAACTTCGACCGAAGTAATCAGCATATGCCACTGGTGGTACTACGAGCATACCGGCAACTCCGACTCCGAATAGCCCTGCATATACCAAGGCCTCTATATTTGTGTCGGCCTGAGGGAACAATCCTATAGACACTGCTATAACCAATGCCACTGCAGCAAAAGCAAATCTGACTGGAACTTTTTCCGATAACCATCCCCAAGCTAAAGTCCCAATCCCAGCCATAACCCCACTACCGCTAACCGCCAGTGCCGATATCTTCAGGCTTAGGCCTTGATCAATGAAATACGCGCCTTGATGCATATTAGTACCAGACTGAATCAAATACAGGAATCCAGTACCTATAGCTAATAACCACAACGACTTGGTTCCAATAGCCTCTTTAACATTCCACCTCGGCTCTTCACTATTTACCGGGGCGACTTGATCATCCGATTGATGAGCAGTATTGCCATCTGGGAGCAACCCCACATCCTCAGGGCTTTGGCGAATGAATATTAATACTGGCAATAGAGCAAACACCCAAACCATGGCNCCTAATAAGATCCATGCCTGTTGCCACCCTCTAGACTGAATAAAAATAAATGCAACATAGGGAAATACCGCCATGCCCACAGCATGGCAGAAAAACAAAATACCNTTTGCCCTCCCCCTCATNTTNACNAACCATCTCGANACAACNACNGANGCNCCTATTGGAATAGGACCAGTAAAAAGCANNCTTCCNAATCCAAANGCNGCATAGAACGCTANCAATAAGGTNGCCCATGACAGGGAAATAGTAGTTATACCTANTAAAAACACACCNACAAGTAANACCCATCTAACACCGAACTTATCNCACGCCCANCCAGTCACAGGTGCACCTACGATCGAGAGAAGNCCTCCTAAACTTGCAGCCCCGGCTATCTCTGTTCTAGACCAACCTAGATCANCTTCCATTGGATATACAAACACTGCAATNGTTANNCTTCCTGCNGCATTCCTGACGAACATNGACAAACCAGCAGAAANTACTATTACCCAACCATANTAAAATGGCAGACGTTTACTTAATCGGTTCAATCTGCGGGACCTTCCGAANTANCTACTTCATTTTTTTCACTCTTNAGAGCAGCGTACATTGCCCCTAAGGCGCTCATACTGCCGGAATATAGNGTCAGTATNGCCACCANTATCCATANGAAGGCNACTTTATTTGGNCCAATATCAAGNACNGCAATTANCGCAAGTGCGATCANGATNAAAACNGCNAGGCTAAANACCCCTATCCAAGCCCCATATTTGAGNCCTCTNATAGATGGAGAATCAGTTCTATCTTTAGCAAATGAAATACCCACATAACCGGCAATAAATGGGCTGATTGGCCATGTAAAATGTACAACCGGAATNAGAAGATATCCCACAATTATACCCAGNCCNACTANAACCCCTATNCCCATTAGCTTCCCTCGTCATNTATTTANACTAGCTAAAAATNTACACCGTTTATGTANTTATAATGNTCTCGNTATAANCACAGCATGAAAAAAAGCGCGNGAGTAAGTATACTTGATTCTTAATAATATTAAGAGCCCNAATTCACATACGGAAACAGGACATGACTGACATANACAAAGAGNNCATAAACACACTNACGTTTGATATATTTGGAACNGTTCTTGACCTATCAGGTAGTCTAATACCTCCTACTCACGAATTTTTATCGTCACANAANTCANATGTATCAGCACAAATATTTTGGCANGACTGGNGGTCNCGTCAGCGTATCGAACAGTATCAAGACAATATTCTCATGCTGGGGCACTCTGGATACCAATACACCTGCCGCCGTGCATTCATATACTGTTTAAACCTCCATAAAATTCCGTTTGAGGAAGCTGAAGTAGATCAATTCATGTCTGTATACAAGGACCTAAGACCCTATCCGGATGCTATTGACGGGCTAAAAGCGCTCTCAGAAAGGTATGAACTAGTAGCTTTATCCAACGGAGAATTAAACTTCCTAGAACATTTAGTGGAAAACAATATCAAAATCCCATTCAAGGCAATATTTTCCGTCGAAAGTGTAGGACAATTCAAACCGAGTCCGGGTATATATCGGTACGCTGCGCAATCACTGCACAAATCACCCGAGGAGATAATGATGGTAGCCGCGCACGCATTCGATATCCTTGGAGCACAAAGTTGCGGGTACCGCGGTGCATACGTAAACAGATATGATCTTCCTACAGAATATTCACTCTACCAGCCAGATATAGTGGTTAAAGATTTCCTAGCATTATCAGAGATATTATTATCTTGACTCGAGGCGCCAATACGGCTTAATTAATTGGTAACTGACAATATCCGGTGTTATACTTCTGTTATAAAGCGACCCTAGGAGAGCTAACTATGCGGATACCTATGAAGGTCGATTATGGTGTGAGAGCACTCATGGAGCTTGCCAGTCAATACGGGAAGGGCCAAGTGCAAACCGCAGATATAGCAGTAAAACAAGGGATACCTGAATCATATCTAGAGCAACTGATGGCTGCCCTCAGTAAAGAGGGACTAGTTGTGAGTCGACGAGGACCGAAAGGTGGCCACTCTCTAAGCATGCCCCCCTCTGAGATCACATTGAGTATGGTAATGGATACGCTCGAGCCCAACAGTTCTCCACTTGATTGCATCACGTCTCCAGAAGACTGTATGTTTTCCGTAAGCTGCGCTCAACAAGAGATATGGAAATCAGTAGAACAATCCATACACAACGTGTTAAGCAGCATTACTTTAGAAAATTTAACCCAAAGGCAAAACTACTTGACTGAAACTGGCATTGCCTGATTCGTCACCACACATATTACCCTCTATCCCAAACCCATTTAAAAAGAATATACTGATCTTGACAAGGAATCTTACCCCGGATAGACTCGAAGTAAAGATGAACGTAAAAACAGCACATTATAAACACTGTTGTAACTGTCCCCGCAAATAGGGACAGGTTAATACAAACCAAGATACAAGCCTGTGCCCACCCGGATTAATATCCACATAGGAGCGCGGGCTTTTTACTTGTATAGAGTATAACAATTCGACTTAATATGACTGGAGGTAACCTGGAGATGACACAGCAATCCAAACCCCTTACTCCCGACCAAGTAAAGCGCTATAGCCGCCACATAATAATGAACGACGTCGGCAGTAGTGGCCAGCGCAAGCTGATGGGGTCCAAGGCATTAATCATTGGGGCCGGAGGTTTAGGTTCCCCTGCAGCTGTATATTTATCCCTAGCAGGTGTAGGCACTGTCGGCATGGTAGATTTTGACGTTGTGGAACTCTCAAATCTGCAAAGACAAATCCTCCACCATACCCCAGATGTTGGAAGACCTAAGTTAGAGTCGGGGAAAGACAATCTGTTGGCTTACAATCCCGATGTAAACGTCGTGCTACACGAAGTAAGACTAGAGTCCGACAATGCCATAGACATTATTAATCAGTACGATCTCGTGATTAACGGAGCCGACAACTTCGCCACCAGGTATCTTGTGAACGACGCCTGTTACCTTTTAAATAAACCGCTAGTAGATGGCAGCATACTGATCTTTGATGGCCAAGCAACTGTGTTTGTCCCAGGTGAAGGCTGTTACAGATGCCTGTTCCCATCACCCCCCCCACCAGGGATGGTCCCGAACTGTGCTGAAGCAGGGGTATTGGGAGCCCTTACAGGACTTGTAGGGAGCATACAAGCGACCGAAGCTTTAAAATATTTCTTAGGTATTGGAGAAAGCTTAATATCCAGATTGCTTTTGGTAGACGCTCTATCCATGACCTTCAGAGAAGTCAAACTAAAACGCAATCCACAGTGTCCTCTTTGCGGAGACAATCCTACGGTAACGGAACTGATTGATTACGAAATATTCTGCGGACTGGGAAGCCCTGAGGAAATGGGAGTCGTTTAACTCAAACATAATCTCTGAATCTGTCAAATATCTGGCTACAATACAATATAGGATGGATGAAACCTTACAAAATGGTAACTAAGCAAAATTATAAAGGCATTCTGTCAACCATTGGAAACACTCCGGAAGTGGAATTAGAGAATCTGAGTCCTAACCCGGCAGTCAAGATAATAGCTAAGCTGGAAGGTCAAAACCCCACTGGTAGCGTCAAAGACCGGATTGCTCTAAGAATGATAGAACAAGCCGAAAGGGCAGGAGATCTCAGTAAAGATAAGACAATCTTAGAACCGACTAGCGGAAATACTGGTATCTCCCTGGCTATGATCGGTAGGCTAAAGGGATATAAAGTTACCGTGGTCATGCCAGAGAATGTCAGCTCTGAACGTACCCAGTTGCTTGAAGCGTATGGTGCGGAAATCATATATTCAGACGGATCGCTAGGAACTAACGGCTCCATAGAACGTGCTCATGAAGTTTATCAAAGCCATCCTACTGACTACATCATGATGTACCAATACGGTAATGAAGCCAATCCTGAGGCACACTATCATGGCACGGCCTTAGAAATAATTAATAACCACCCAGATATGGACATGTTTGTGGCCGGGCTAGGAACAGGTGGGACGCTGATGGGTAACGCTAGGAGACTAAAGGAGCATAACCCTGATATAAAAGTCGTCGCTGTTGCTCCCGAGCCAGACGATTTCATATCCGGATTACGCAGACTAGAGGATGGTTTCATTCCTCCAATACTAGACATATCACTGCTAGATGCTCGTCTCATGGTGGGCAGCTACGATGCATTCCACACCACTAAGCGCTTATTAAACGAAGAAGGCATTTTCGCAGGGGTATCTTCTGGCTCAGTCGTACACGCCGCGATTAAACAGGCCGAACGAGTAGAACAAGGGAAGATCGTATGCTTACTAGCCGATGGTGGATGGAAATACCTAAGTACAAGTCTTTGGACAAAAGATTACTCTGATCTCGAGCGCGAAGCAAAGGGCAAAATATGGTGGTGAGTACTTATACGTTTTCAGGCCGCTAGGAAATCTATCTTAATACTTCAATCACGCAAATCACCTAGGTAAATCTTGAAAGTGCCCCCCCTCAATGATATACTCAGCCAACATAGTTTATTAGAAAGCGGGTTAAACCCGCTTTCTTGCTGGTTGGCGACTACTAACCTAGCTAAATGTGAACATCAGGGAGTTTGACAATGAAAAGTGACTTCTTAATCGCGTTAACCCAGCTAGCTGCAGAACGCCACCTTCCTAAAGAACAAGTATTATCAGCCATAGAAGTAGCCCTTGCGTCGGCATTTAAAAAAGATAGCAACGCATCAGGGCAAAATATCACAGTTAATCTAAATCCCAATACCGGGGATGTCAGTGTTTTCGCCCTGAAAACTGTCGTAGATACAGTGGAGGACTCTGATAGAGAAATCACAGTCCTAGACGCACAGTCTATTCAGAAAGATGCTACAATCGGGGAGGAAATTGCCCTTCCTGAGCCACTACCCCATAATGCTAGTCGCATTGCCGCCCAGACTGCAAAACAGGTCGTCCTCCAAAGGCTTAGGGAAGCCGAGCGCGAACTATTGTATGACGAGTTCATACAACATAAAGACGACATAATCTCTGGAATAATAGAACAAGTAGATGGGAATCGTGCCGTTCAAATCGATCTCGGTCGCGCTCAAGCTGTTATGCCGAGCGAAGAACAAGTTTTCAGTGAAAGATATCGAAAAGGACAACGACTGAAGGTCTTTGTTTTAGACGTCAGAACCAGCGCAAAAGGTCCAGAAATATTAGTGTCTCGTAGTCACAAAAATCTTCTAAAAAGACTATTTGAGATTGAAGTTCCCGAGGTGTACAACGGAGCAGTCGAAATAAAAGCAATAGCTAGGGATCCCGGATTTAGAAGCAAGGTTGCAGTCAACTCTACACAAGATGGAATCGACCCTGTCGGTTCCTGCATAGGTGTTAGGGGAAACCGGATACAAAGTATAGTTAACGAGCTACAAGGGGAAAAGATAGACGTAGTTCCTTGGGACGATGACCCAAAAGAGTTTATAGCAAAAGCATTAAGTCCCTCAGAAGTGGTCCACGTAGAACTCGAACCTTCTGAACAAACCGCGGTCGTAGCGGTGCCAGACCGACAATTATCCTTGGCGATAGGAAGAGAAGGACAAAACGCAAGACTGGCCGCTAGACTCGCAGGTTGGAGATTAGACATAAAAGGGTTATCAGAATGGGAAGCGTACCAAGAAGCGAAACAACTGGATACACCAGAAGAAACAGTCGAGATATCCACAGAGACCGAGGCTACCACTCTTCCCACAGACGCCGTTACTGATGAAACCGCTCTAATTGGCGAGTTAGATACTGACGAGACGCTGGTAGCCGCTACAGTAGAGATCGATAACACTGAAACTGTTTCTGATGAATCAGTAACTAGTCCAGATACCACGACTATCCCTACCGATGAAGATCCATCCGTGGAGAGCCAACTAGTGGATGAAGATGCTGTTCTAGAAGCTCTGATCAGGGAAGAAGAAATGACAGCAGAAGTAGAAGAGGCCTCAGCTGATCAGGAATCTGCTCCCGACCGAAGTTTAAGCGTAGACAGCTTACAAGAATTTACCTTAGACGACATAAGTTCGTCAGATATGGATGTTGAAGAGGACATTGACTCCGCAGATAATGGCATACCTGATCTGCCTATTCTTACTCCGGATGCAGGTAAAATACGGTTTGCAGAGGATATAGTCCCAGAACAGAGAGGCACCGGCAGAAGAGACAGGCGTAACCGACGAAGTGGAGCAGGTGCAAACACGAATCGCCGTGGCGGATCTGGTAGATAGTATTCTGTAACACTCCACAGGAGGTTACATGAAGACACTCTATCAGTTTCCGATCCGAACCTGTCTTGGGCCGCGATATGAACAAGTAAAAATGAACGCTAACCATGATTAGGAACATAATTGTAAACCAGGCTAACAATCATTCAGAAAAAGGATGCTATATTTGTAGATTCCAGGCATCCTCACAAAGTCAAAACTTAGAATAGGATTATTCGACTGTACACATATTTCAGAAGTAGCTATAGATAGCATAAGACTAAACGTAGTAAGCCAAACGTTACATATAATTGAATAATTAGGATCTGATATGACCTCTGAAGATAACACACTAAACCAAGATGCCAGCCGACCTAATTCGGGTCGTGAAGCAAGAAAATCTCCAAGTCGCACACTAACCCTTCCGGAAACCCTAAGTGTTAAACAACTGGCAGAGATACTAGACGAAAGCGCAATAGACATCATAAAACAGCTGATGCGAAGCGGTATTATGGTATCTATGAACCAGATTATCGACCACCAAGTGGCATCAGTAGCTGCTAACGCCTTGGGTATACGGACCCGAGTCAACGAAGATGCTGCTAGCGGCGCACATTTATCCAGCGAAACTGGCGTAGCAGTAGACGATATCAATTTGATAACGAGGCCTCCTGTAGTCACAATATTAGGGCACGTGGATCACGGTAAAACTAGCCTCCTAGACGCTATACGCCAGGGACACGTTGCTGAAAATGAAGCCGGCGGAATAACACAACACATCGGTGCTTACCAGATCGAAGCAGGAGGGCAAATTGCAACATTTCTAGATACACCTGGCCATGAAGCCTTCACTGCCATCCGATCACGGGGTGCTCGCGTTACTGATATTGCAATACTAGTAGTAGCTGCAGATGACGGTTTAATGCCGCAAACTCTAGAAGCCATTAACCATGCCAAAGCTGCAGAAGTTCCCATAATAGTAGCTATCAATAAGATGGATTTGCCAGGAGCAGACCCAGAACGAGTAAAACGACAATTAAGTGAACAGAATCTCCTAGTCGAGGACTGGGGTGGTGATGTTATATCTGTTGAGGTCTCTGCGAAGACTGGTGATGGCCTAGACGCCCTATTAGAAAACATTTTCTTAGTCTCAGAAATAGCAGAACTAAAAGCTAATCCCGATAAACCAGCCACCGGAGTAGTAATAGAATCAAAACTCGATAGAAGACGAGGACCTACTACTACTGTCTTGATACAAGGCGGAACTCTCAGTATTGGGGATTACATAGTGGCAGGGCAAAGCTGGGGGCGAATACGAGCGATGACAAACGATCGCGGAGAGCCGGTCAACCAAGTCCAGCCGGGAACTCCAACCGAACTTCTGGGTTTCAATTCGGTCCCATCTGCTGGAGATCTGTTCTCGGTATCAAACACTGAGAAATCAGTCCGTTCTAGAGCTCAATCCTCAGGAAAATCCTCTGGCTCTCAAACGTCTCAGTCACGTGCTATCACATTAGACGAAATTGTGAATCAAATTGATGCCGGCGACATAAAAGAACTAAATCTAGTGCTGAAATGCGATGTACATGGCAGTACGGAAGCTGTCTGCAAATCTTTGGAACAATTGACCGCTCAAGAAGCCCGAATTAGAATTCTTCACTCTGCAGTCGGAGGAATAACAGAATCTGATGTACTCCTAGCCAGCGCCTCCCAAGCTATTATTGTAGGATTTAACGCCCCAGAGGAGCTTGGTGTTGACAAAGTGGCCGAGCGAATGGGTGTCGAAATCAGACACTACAGCATAATCTATACACTTATTGAAGAGATGGAGCTAGCTCTCCAAGGGATTCTGGACCCGACATATCGTGACATTATCATAGGGCAAGCCGAAGTACGGGAAGTTTTCCCATCTCGTCGCGGAACTCAGATAGCCGGCTGCAGGATCGTCGAAGGACGAGTAACCAGAGGTGCTTCCATGAGGGTAGTAAGAAATTCGGAAACTCTACACGATTCTTCAATCGCAAGCCTCAGACACTTCAAGGAAGAAGTCAACGAGATGAACTCTGGTACAGAGTGCGGGATAATGATTCAAGGTTTTAATTCCTTTGAAGAAGGCGACATACTAGAATCTTATCGCCAAGAACGAGTCTGACCCTAACTCAACAACTCATATGGGCACAAGACAACCCACGTACGAGGACAAATGTCCAGAAGAACCGACCGAATAAATGTATTGATGCGCCAGGAACTGAGCCAACTAATTGCCCGAGAACTAAAAGATCCTCGTGTATCAGGAGTCATTACTATCACCCATGTAAACACTTCTAGTGACATGCGCAACGCCCGGGTGTATTTGAGTGTCATGGGCGACTCCGACGCAAAACGCGAAGCTCTAGAAGGAATACGTTCAGCCTCTACTTTCCTCCGTAGAGAGCTACGGTCCAAAATATCACTCCGATACATACCTTTCTTGAGTTTCGACCTCGATGATTCACTAGATACGTCCATGAATCTGCTCAACATACTCGACAATATAAAACCNGCGGACGAACCCAAGGAAACCGNCTAAGCATTCATCNAACATGACCACACACCAAAATATNAGCGGATACATCAACCTCAACAAACCTATTGGTATAACGTCCATGGAAGCAGTCCGCCGCATAAAGCAATCGCTACCCAGGAAAACCAANGTAGGGCATGCAGGNACCTTAGACCCCCTNGCCCAAGGNGTCCTACCCATATGTATCGGNCCCGCAACTCGGCTNATGGANTATGTCGTATCTGGGAGAAAAGTCTATCTCACNGAANTCAAGCTCGGTTACGTCAGTNATACATACGACTCAGAAGGAACAATTACTGCCTNCAACCCCAACCTCAGCATAACTCTATCCGNCATCCNACNAACGTTACCTTTATTCANTGGCGACATAGANCANATACCACCCATGTATAGNGCNCTCAAGCAGAACGGACAGCGGTTATATGATCTAGCGCGGTCCGGAGTCGAGGTCGCTCGACCTCCACGGTCGGTCACTATTTACTCGATAGACATCGTCCAATANTCCTACCCGCTCCTTACGCTCTCAGTCACATGCGGNTCAGGNGTCTATATNAGGTCTCTAGCGTTTGATATCGGAAATACCCTNGANTCCGGTGCNTACNTCACCTCACTAATCCGACAACGCTCCGGCTCATTCAAACTNTCCGAATCCATCCCNTTATCCGATCTTCAGAACCNGGATACANCTCTCTTAGCNTCGCGCATGAAACCTATTGACTTTGCACTNGANGANTTGCCCTCATCNCACTTTTCAGACACAGAGGCNGTNAAATTGATGCAAGGGCAAACTATATCATCTCNACCCGAATCNAAGTCTTCAAGTGGNAGTGATTATCGAGCATATAACAANTCATTTGGTTTCTTTGGAATAACACGTTTGATCGATTCAGCATGGCACCCGNTAAAAATCCTGGCTAAATANTACNTNCCANACGAANAGACAACTAGANNACCNATACTTATATATCCTACTCCGTATTCTCACTCGCNAGGGAGGACACCATGCAAATCACCATTCCAGAGCCTTCTCAGNCGAAGNCANATANGTCANACTGCTGTATCAGGTGCAATAAAATCTTAAGGGACACGNNAGGCCACACTTTTCAAGTGAAAACTGAGTCCCCGATTTCAACTTTTTCCATTANCAAGTGTACCACCTGCGCTTTGCTACATGTTCCTATGCTCAAACGATCCCTGATAACGAGTTTAATNGTCGGGNCGCTGCTCACTGCACTAAACCAGGGNGATCTAATANTCTCAGGCCAGATGACCTCAACTTTCCTNTGGAAGATTCCTTNAACGTATTTAGTGCCGTTCNTGGTTNCAACAGTATCAGGCCTATTAAATACACGTAGATAAGATTCCTTAATATTTACGNATTACACCGACTACTTTNCCACGCACTTCAACATTTTTAGCNNGNCAATAAATAGGNCCCATTGCACTGTTTGCCGGTTGAAGTCGTACCTTGTCACCCTCGACATAAAATTTCTTCAANGTAGCTTCTTCTCTATCCGCAATCCATGCTACTGCCATTTCGCCCTGTTCAACGTTCGGAGTGGGCTGCACTAGCACTACATCGCCATCATCTATCAAAGCATCTATCATGGAAGTACCCTTAACTTCCAGTGCAAAAACAGTTCCGTATTTTCTATTAACTTCTGAAGATATTTCTATAAAATCAAAATCCGCATTTTGAGAATCCATCTCGTTAGGAAAAACAGGGATAGGGCTCCCAGCAGCTATACTCCCCACAATAGGAACCTTCAGAGTATTATCTCCGTGTGTACCACTAGCACCCAGCAACTCTATGCCTCGTGCCATTTCAGGTCTCCGGTTAAGAAAACCATCTCTATCCAGAAGCCTTAAATTGTAGTCCACTACCGATGTAGAACTGATCTCACAAGCCTTCTGTATATCTCTGACGGTAGGCGGTATACCATTATCCTGCATAAAGTCTTGAATGAAATCCAGAATTTTTTGCCTACGATTAGGCAATTTATCCTTTTGAGACATAACCATCTCCAAACATATGTTCTAATAGAAGGCTAACAAACAGCCATATTGAGTGTCAATCGTCCGATGTCATAAAAAAGGCCTCACTTTCGTGAGGCCTCATTTCATGAAACATACAGCCGAGAATCACATGTTATTTAGGTGGATCGCTAGCCTAGACTTGCGTCGGGATGCATTCTTTTTGTGCAATATACCCTTCTGAACTGCTCTATCCAACACTCTCATAGCCAACCTTACAGATTCTACTGCAGTGTCTCTGTCACCAGAAGCCAAATCTTTCCGTGCATTCGCGACAATAGACCTCGTATTACTCAGTACGCTATGATTCCGCTCGTTTCTTTTTACAGACTGCTTATGAGTTTTCTTTGCCGGCACCTGTGCCTCCTCCTATAACCATCATTGATTCTGGGACATATTATAGACTAAGATCACAACAGGTGCCAATATTGAGCGTAAGAGCTTTATACGTCAAGATTGACCACGCTTCTAGCATGGGATTGAATAAAGCTTTTACGGGGTGCTACAGCCTCACTCATAAGAGTCGAAAAAACGTTTTCTGATTCAATCATGTCATCTATATTTACACGAAGCATTTGTCGGCTTGCAGGATCCATAGTCGTTTCCCACAATTGATCAGGATTCATTTCCCCAAGTCCCTTATACCGCTGTATCTGCGCCGATCGCTTCGATGAGGAACCATCTACCAGCGAATCTTTTTCTTCCTCTGAATATGCGTATTCTATCTTTCGACCAGACTGAACCCTATATAATGGCGGCTGCGCAATATATAGGTATCCTTGCTCAATAAGCGACTGCATACGCCTAAAAAAGAAGGTAAGAATAAGGGTGCGTATGTGCGACCCATCTACGTCCGCATCAGTCATAATTATGATCTTGTGGTACCTCACCTTGGAGGGATCAAACTCTTCTCCTTCACCCGCTCCGAGAGCCGCTATAACTGACCTGATTTCTTCGTGTCCTAGAATTTTATCCGGCTGCTGTAACACACGTTCCACATTGAGAATTTTACCTTTCAGTGGAAGAATAGCCTGGAAACTCCTATCTCTCCCCATTTTAGCCGAGCCACCTGCAGATTCTCCCTCAACTATATACAATTCAGATTTAGCAGGGTCTCTTTCAGAGCAATCAGCCAATTTACCTGGGAGCGATGTACCGTCTAAAGCATTTTTCCTAATCACCAATTCTCGCGCACGCTTGGCTGCTTCCCTAGCACGTTGGGAAGTCAAACATTTCTCAACGATCTGCCTACCAGCTAACGGGTTTTCTTCAAGATATCTATTCAACCCCTCACTAACTACCGATTCTACTATGCCACGGATTTCCGCGTTCCCGAGTTTCGTTTTGGTTTGACCTTCAAACTGAGGATCAGTTAACTTGACACTCACTACTGCAGCCAGTCCTTCTCGAACATCTTCTCCGGTAAGATTGGGCTGGTCCTCTTTTATAAAACCTTGTTTACGTGTGTAGTCATTAATGACCCTAGTAAGAGCTGCTCTGAATCCTGTTAAATGACTACCGCCTTCTTGAGTATTGATACAGTTGGCAAAAGAGAACACCGTCTCAGTAAAACTATCATTGTACTGAACAGCAACTTCCACATCCGTATTGTCGATAGCCTTTTCATAATAGAACGGGTCTTTCTGTATGGCAGTTCTCTTACTATTAATATTCCGAACAAGGTTCGCAATTCCTCCATCAAAGAAATAAGTCCTTTCAATGTCACCTTTTCTCTGGGATTCATGCCAAGGACTTTGGAAACATATTTCCAAACCCTTATTTAGATAACCAATCTCTTTAAAATGAGCTGCTAATAGCTCGAAATCGTATTCTATGTTCGGGAATATTCCAGGGTCGGGATAGAAACTTATGGTTGTACCATGCTGCTTAGTTTTCTTACCTTTAACCATATCCCCAACAGGGAGACCCTTCGAATATTCCTGAGTATATATAAAGCCGTCACGTTTGACTTCTGCTGTTAAATTTACCGATAACGCATTTACAACAGAAGCTCCTACTCCATGCAAACCTCCTGTAACCTTATATGCTCCTCCACCGAACTTACCGCCGGCGTGCAAAGTAGTCATGACCGTTTCTAAACCTGACTTGCCAGTAGTTGGATGGACATCTATCGGTATACCCCTACCGTCATCAGACACCTTAACCAGCCCATCCGAGTGAATCGTAATATCTACTCGGGAGCAGAATCCGGCCATTCCTTCATCAACAGCGTTATCTAGGATTTCGTATACGAGGTGATGTAACCCTCGCTGATCAGTACTACCGATATACATACCGGGCCTAACCCTGACCGCTTCAAGGCCTTCAAGAACTTGAATATCTTTAGAGCTATATTCGGCGAGCATGTCTTGTTGCATATTATTATTCACTCCATGAAGTTCTGGAACGCTTACTAACATTAATGGAGGTCACAAATGCAGATGGTATTAAGAAACTGACAATGGGAACAAAATGACCACTCAACTGCCTCACTCACTCCTCACCAGTATGCGGTCCTGTGGGTATCAGGCACCGAAACTGCAACACGGATTATAAAGTTGCTCTCGGTACCGTCTGTAGTATTTCCTACGGAATATTATACCAGATTATGAATAAACGTGCTTAGGTGCTAAAACCTTATCACTCACTTATATCATAACAAATCGAACCGTTTTTCAGGCTATCTATAGCATACCTAACGGGCGTAAATAAAACTTCCGGCAATTGATCCAAAGGAAACCAACCTGTTTCTGTAAAACTATCTTCTTCTATAGCCATTGGCATTTGATCTCCGATGTCTCCTAGAAACTCAACGTCTACATAATGCACACCGTAGTCGATAATGTTGGCTATACAAAGAAACGTCATTTCACCTACATCGACTCCAAGTTCTTCCTTAGCTTCCCTACGGGCACAAGCTTCTAGTGACTCACCAAATTCTAAATGCCCTCCAGCACACCCCCAAGTAGCCGCTCCATGCGAGCCAGATCGTTTGGCGAGAAATATCATTCCATCTCTAATAAATACTACCCCTACACCAACTAAAGGTCTTTGTTCTTTGTTACCCTCGCTCAATTGAATCCTCCTTACACATTTCGCATGGTCTACTTCTTGATGCTTTTACGCTCCCCATGCTAGACTTCGTTCGGCCAACAACGTTGAGTGCATCAGGTAATACACTTGCCAATGATACTCATAAGT
>PBBR01000014.1 GCA_002716645.1 Chloroflexota bacterium | reverse complement strand
CCGGCTACTCCTAACACGAATCTTAGTGGGATTGCCATTAGGAACATAAAAGCAACATAAGCCGAGGCGGTCCGCTCATCCAAACCTTTTAGCTCAAGGATCGGAAATATGTGCACAATGATAGCGTTGGTCGCAGAGACACGAGTAATAACTCCTAATAGTATCAACCAAAAACTGTTTGTTGACAGGGCTTGTTTCACTGTGAAATTCTGTTCAACCGAAACAGAAGTTTGTCCTGAAACTACGGAGTTTTCCCAGTCAGAATCTTGAAGCGGTGGGTCACCATCTGGAAGTAACCCAATATCTTCAGGGCGACTGCGTATAACTAGCGCTACAGGAATCGTTAGTAGCGTAATGAAAAGACCAGTTACAAATATAGTGCTTCGCCACCCAATCTGAGATATTCCGAAATCAAGCAGTAGTACTACAAATGCTCCACCAGCAGCAAACGAAGTCATCAAGGTAGAAAGTGCAAGCGCTTTACGCCGGATAAACCATTGGTTAACAGCCGCCATAAGTGTTTGGCCGAGTGCAGCAGTTTTTCCAACTGAGACCACGCCCGCAAATAGGAATACAAGCGCCCAATAACTGTGGGCTTGTGATAAAAACATTAATCCTATTCCGGCAAGTAATCCGCCAAAAAAGATCATAGGTCTCGCACCGTATCGGTCGACTAGCCAGCCTACGACAGGCCCTCCTACACCGCCTTCGGCTCTAGCAAGACTGAAAACCAGAGACATACGAAAATAACTGATCCCAAGATCAGATCTTATCGGCTCAAAAAACCGGGGGAATCCGTTTGATATAGAACCATTACCGAACATCCCCAAAATTGAGGATACGATAACAATCCACCAACCATAAAAAATACGATTTGGTGGAGTGAATTCGTTGCGCTGCCTTCTAGACCTCATTACTATTTCCATAATATTTTAGACCGCTATTTGAGTCAATGGAAGAGCACGTAACATACGCGTTTTGTAGCAGTTGTGAGGGGTACGAAATCCGTATTNTCAAACACNAAAATTTGAGTATTGACATGCTGTTTTCNGTGAAACATAATGGCTCACTCCCAAAGGATCAATCCATTATTTNGGAGTAATTTTGGCCATCTCGGCCCTCATTTAAGTAGGGTGCTGGTCAAGTGCCTAACAGGGTGTGAAGTAGTATGGTGGTGGGGCACAGGCCTGACCCTTGCCCCGGCCAGAACTTAGTTCTNGCCGGGGTANATGGTCTAAATTGATAAGCTAGCTATAATATCCCAAATGGCCCTGGGGAAAGATGTTATCCCTATTTCTAGTCGGCGGACTTCACTGATATCGCTTAATCCGTCAAAACTCNTTCNAGAGTTCACTGAACCCTCTATTACTGACAACACCTGATCGGCCAGGCAGACTAATTCTGATTGCTCATTATCNCCTGACGGAAGNGCTACCTGATAAGCCTCAGCAGGGTTAGAAATATCGATTACAANATATGAGGGCAAACTTACTGATTCAAGATCGAAAGTTCGAAGTATTGNTCCCGCAGTCTCACTAAATCCATGTTGCCCAAATATAACAAGATTGGCGAATGTAGCACCGTTACTTTCAAAAGACTCCCGATATCCACGAAATATGTCCTGTGCTACTTTGTCAAACTCTCTAACTATAAATACAGCACAGTAATTGAACTTGACGTGTCCAACGTCCAATAGGCTCTCATGCCATCTTTTAAGTTTGTCAAAGTCGTGTTTATTGTTATCACTATTCATAACCTGCCCCATNTACTCAGTATTAGACTTACTCAGTGTATTATAAAATTTAAACTCGCATTTCTACGACGTATTCAACAAATCTAGAATTAACAATTTCGTGTTGAAAACTCTAGGACACTGAGGNNCTTTCTCCTTGACATAGCCGTCCCCGGAACGTAAGATTTTAGGGTTGAGGTCATATATGGATTACGCAATATTTAAAAGCGGTGGCAAACAATACAGAGTATCCACCGGAGANACACTAGATATAGAAAAAATCGCGGCAGAAGTAGGCTCTATTGCAGAATTTAGCGAAGTGCTAGCAGTGTCTGACAATGGAGAAGTGAACATCGGAACTCCAACAATAGCTGGAGCAAAAGTACTGGCGGAAGTAAAAGAGCACAGAANAGACCGAAAANTAATCGTATTTAAGTACAAGTCAAAAACTCGATACAGAAGAAAATTGGGCCATAGGCAAAATTACACACGAGTCACTGTGCAAGATATTNGGGCAGGAGACTAGACATGGCACATAAGAAAGCCGGCGGTAGCACTAACAATGGTCGCGATAGTAATGCAAAGCGACTAGGCGTAAAACGATANGGCGGACAGATAGNAAGCGCAGGATCAATATTAGTGAGACAACGAGGAACTCGCATCTTACCTGGTACAAACGTAGGTCTCGGAAGAGACTACACTTTNTACTCCACGATTGATGGGCATGTAACATACGAATGGGCTGCNAAAGGCAGGAGACGNGTAAGCGTCTATCCTGAGAGCCCGGTAAAAGTTTAACTGAAAAAGGCATAATCATGAAGCCAGACATACATCCAGAATTCCACACAGCCACTGTGAACTGCTCTTGTGGGAACAGTTTCCAGACTGGTGCTACTCAAACCGAGTTAAAAGTAGAAATATGCAGCAAGTGCCATCCTTTCTACACCGGGGAGCAGCGCATAGTGGATACACAGGGTCGAGTGGAAAGAATGAGAAGNCGATATAACTTNCAATAGGAAAATTGCACATANCCACAAAATAAAGTCGAGGANNNNTCCTCGACTTTATTTTTAGATAATACAATCTAAGCAGACATGAATAGAGCATTCTGGAAAGAGACTGGACCGAATTAATCATGGCAGAAAACAAAACGGAAAATATAAATTTCGCATATGGGGGACAAGCAGTTATAGAAGGCGTGATGATTCGCGGCAAGAATAATTTCAGTGTCGCAGTTAGAACACCCAATGAAACCATAGCNACTACATCACAACCATTGAGTCCCATTTTCACTGGTTACGCTAGGCGAGTATTGCTATTAAGAGGAGTCCTCATACTAGTGGAAGCACTGGTACTAGGTGTGAAAGCTCTCAACATATCCGCTCAATTAGCAGTACAAAATGAACCTGAATCATCAGAAGAAGGCCTGTCTAATTGGCTGTTGGGGTTAACAGTAGCCTTCTCCTTAACTCTAGGGATTGGACTGTTTTTCGTGCTGCCATTACTTATCGTACATTTTATAGATCCATGGATAGCATCAAGTTTAACTAGCAANATTATTGAGGGAATAATACGTCTATTTATTTTATTGGCATACATATCAGCAATTGGCTTCATTAAAGATATAAAAAGAGTGTTCGCTTATCATGGAGCTGAACACATGGCTGTCCATGCGCACGAAGCTTTACTACCACTAACCATAGTAAACGTNCGCAAATTTGGAACACCTCATCCNCGGTGTGGAACNGCTTTTCTTCTCACTGTAGTATTAGTATCTATAATAGTCTTCGCGTTCCTTGGAAGGCCAGATTTAGAATGGAGAATTCTATCGAGGTTATTATTGATACCAGTAGTCGCTGGCATAAGCTATGAACTAATCCGATTCAGTGGTACTCATCAAACCTGGCGAATATCAAAAGTAATTTCCGGACCAGGTTTGCTATTGCAGAGATTAACAACACGTCAACCAGATGATCAGCAAATCGAGGTNGCCATAGAAGCATTACATACAGCTATGGAAGCCGACGAAACTGAACAAGATGAGAGGTGACCACATGGACCATAAAGACATATGCGAATCGTGTGAACAAGAATTCTTTCATTGGAACCCCAATATATATGAATATNCAGNTTCAGCACAGCAACCTGATATGAGATCAGTCGCAGCCGAAAATCTACGAAAATACAATGAGTCNATGGATAAGATATCTATCCAGTTNGACGACTTACTAGACGCCGTTCGACAATCAGAGGCGAGTAGCCAAGATATCGTCAATCAATTAGCAGCNATAGGNAGAAATCTAATACCGAAGCATGGCCTATGTATAGATAAAAACTGCGCAATGTGTCGAGTACATGAGGAAGCAATAAAAGAGCATGTGCTAGTATACGTTGACTGGAGAGTACCCGGTACTGTGCAAAAATTGCAACAGGCACGCCATAGAAATTAACGNCTCGCTACATTGCAAATCTAATTATGCGATACATATGCTTGTAAACTTTGAAACCGCCTATTAGAGTCTTACTCCAGTTGCGGTCTTTAGTGGGTCGAACATGATCGAACAAGTCAGTCTCCGTGTAATGAAATTTGTCATTNCCTATAAAAGCAGCAGANAACTTCCGCGACTCATTCACTGGAATAAGCAGATCAGCTACATCATGTATAACCAAAACCTCGGATTTGATATTATGGACGTAATTACTAGGAGAGATCTGGTCTAAGTCAATAAGCACCTCCCCAGATAACTCAGCCATGATTTGGNGTGCTGACTCTAAAGATGTTCCATCAATTAACTCTTTGACCTTTATCGCNTGTGGAGATAATTTAGNNAGCNCACTGGANTCAGNNGTGATTCGACCTTCATATAGNCCTCTTAACAGTTCTTTNTCAGAATCNTNAGTCAANGANNCNATNATCTCATTTGAAAACACNCTTANNGTTAACGGGTCTACCGCCCATTCCNTTTGAGTATTNCCNTCAATAATAGACCTAGTNGCNATTTGCAAGAANAACTCNTGTGCGTTGAAATATCCTCCGAAGGAATTAACAAACGCTATGTCNTCTCGTATTCTGCTGTCGCNGGNAGNNATAAGAGCAAAAGAACCNCCAACGGAGAAACCNCCAATNCCTGTTTTTGAGGCTACTACATTGGGTNNCGCAATNAAATGTTGAAATGCCCAAACCAAATTTTCTATTTCACTCGGGTCCAATTCGTTTTGCTCGCCCATAGATTGAGACCAATGAAACATTACGACAAAACCTGATCTGGCTAGAGCCTGACCTAGACGGATTACATCTGGGTCATCTCTACCCGCAGCATTAGCTCCCAAAAAAAGCAAGATACCCGGTCTTGGCTCGCTAGAGGATAGAAAATAAACATCTGAGACTAATTCTCCGTTAGGACCCGGATACACTACTCTTTCCCTGATTGGCGTATCAATGAACCAGGTTTGTGGTTTGATTGGAAGGTCCAAAATTTGCGCGACAAATAAGCTAGTATGTATAGCAGTTCTGCCTACAGGGCTAACCACGACCCCCAAAACGATGATTAATATTATGAACACTAGGATAAAAGTTACAGTTGCCGTCATAGATAAACGTTCAATCCAAGAAGTGAATCCTTTAAAGATATTGAAAAACAAGCTCAACTAGACACGCACCCTATATATCATCGCCACCGATAGTACTCTTACTAACCCCATACAGATAAATACAATATTCCACGGACTGGCTGTCATATCAAGAATAATACTAAAAAGTAAAGCTTGCAGCCCCGCATAAGCGTAACCGTGTGCATCTAATAATCCTGATGACGTGGCAGCCATATCCCGCCCAGCTATGTCTACAGCAAGAGTAGACATAGGTGACAAACCAATACTGAGACCTCCCAGCAATAGAAGTACAGCTCCAAGGGAGGATGAATTTGGTGGGACAACGGCAACTAAAAATAAAACAGCCGCACTTATAACACAAGATGTAATCACCATTGGTCGTCTATTACTGTTCAAAAATCGATCTGAGATTATTCCGGATATCGGAGGTGCTATTAAATACCCCATCGGCAAAATAGCGGTCAGCAATACGGTAGATTCAATCGAATGTTGACCAACTTCAAAATAGTAAAGTGGAATCCACGTCGTTAGTCCATACTTCACCACATTCTCGAGTCCTTTGACATGACTCGCTAAGTGAAATCTAGGGTTTTTAAGTAATGACTTGTAAGGTCCTAAGATAGGCAGTTTCTCCGTCCCTGATCCTTCGAGTTCAGCAGATACGGCATCTTCCTCAATATACTCGTTCAGACCGACATGAGACGGGCGGTCCCTTACTAAAAAGTAAAGTACAACTCCAAGTATTGAAACTACTATGGGCGGATATCTAAAAGCTGATCTCCAACCAAACTCAATACCCACATATCCAATAATCCACCACATTAGCAGCATTGACCCACCCGATGCAGTTCCAATGATACCAAGTGCTAACCCACGGTCTTTTCGGGGCCACCATTGAGCAATCATGCTAATTGCAGGAGCCCAGCAGGCAGCATTACAAAACCCTGCTAAACCATATGGAATAGCTATAGTCCAAATCGAAGTCCCGAAACTAGCGATGAGATTAAATAACGTAGTAGTTATAGCCCCAAGTGCAATACAAACACGAAATCCATAATATTCTGATAATCTACCGTGAAATAAATCACCCAGCCCAAATCCCCAAAGAAGGCATACATTAACTATCCCTATCTGCAAATAACTAAACTGTAGATCCTCTTTAACGAGCGGAGCAATGGGCCAGAAATTAAATCTGCCAAGATATACAAACAAATAGAAGAATGCGAACACTAATAGGACACGCCACTTCCAATAGTGATACTTGGGAGGCATATCTGAGTACCTGACGGCACTAGCACGAGTTTGCAATTTATTTACTCATGTAATTCGGTCATCCTGCCGATTCAATGTCTTCTACACATCGCGCCGGTCCAGATAATCGCATAACGAAATACGCAGCTGCACTATCTAGTTTTATTGAAAAGAGCTTCCTTCGCATCTGCTAAAAGGTCTTCATCCGATCTGGTCAGGTCGATAGGATCTCCGTGAGGTTGGGGAACCGGATATCCCGTCCTATAATATAATTCGACCCTATTTCCTTCTGGATCAAAAAAGTACATCCCAAAAGCGTTTCCGTGACTCACTATCCTGTCTATTTCAAGATTCTCTTTCTCGATTAGTTGCTTATATTCTCTGAGATCTTGTATCGCCGGAACTTTAAAAGACATTTGTTGTACCAACTGAGTATCTTCTTCAGACGATCTGCCTTCAACTAGTACGAATTCGTGATGCTCAGCCACGGGATCAGAACTAAGGAAACACATGCCCAATCCGTTCCTATATGATCCGTCTAGGTCCTCATCCGAAACCTGCAGCCCAATTACTCTCGTGTAGAAATCACGCATTTTAGCAATGTCGTTAACATGGATACCAACATGTCCGAGGCCAGTAGTCTGTGGCATAGTAAACACCTCCAGATATTCTGTTTGGCAATAATTCAGACGATTATACCACTGTAAGCTTAGTGGACTAAATATTAGAAAAGTGGTCAACACTGTGGAAGTAGCTAATTATCTCTTTCACAACACGGGCATTATCTTCAGGCGATATCATTTTAATGTGCGATTCGGATATAGATTGTCGTCCGTTTCGCAGAAAATTATATACGTTAATATCTGCATCCGAATAATCTTTAGAGTTATCTGCTTCCATACGCAAACGCAATCTTTCTGTGACGATATCTAAATGTGCAGAGACAGATACCACTGTAAACGGACATTGAACCTGATTCGCTATATCGTACAAAGGTTTCCTGAACCTCTCATTCAAATTAGTCGCATCAAAAACCACTTTGTAAGACTGAGTGAGTAAACGTTTGATAATCTCGTGACAAACTGAAAAAACTCTGTCATGCTCCTCTCGGGTATACTTTGGGCGTACAAATAAGGCCTTGCGCACACGATCACTGCTTACAACAGCACACGGGACTACATCACTTATCTGCTTAGCAAAATAAGACTTTCCTGTACCTGGCAAGCCCGACAAAATGATTAAATAGCCACCAGCAGAACTATTCGAGATATCTGCGATATCTACAGCGGACAGACCAATNATGATATCTTGGTCAGTATCTGTTTTTCTCACTTATCAATAGTCCATATCCGAATCCAAATACTAACAGAACTAATCCAATACCTTAAGACAAGGCAGCTATCAAAACTTCATGAATAATTTGCAGAACTATTATCACGACTAAGGGGCTAAAATCNAACATCCCTACCGTAGGTATAATTTTTCTTACTGGCCCAAGAATAGGNTCCGTAATCTGCGCCAATATGTCATATATATTAATTAANATTGGGTTTGGCCGGCCGCCCATCATCGGGATAATGAATGACAATATAATTCGGCCCAATATAGCCAAGTAAAACAGGGTGAATACAAAATGAATAAGTTGAACAAGCCCCATAAGATTTTATTTTTCTCCCAATCTTATAGACTTCAGGTACGCACTNTTTACAGCTTCTACCAAGGCCGCAGGTACAGAATATTTTTCTAGCGCTTGAACGCCCTCAGCAGTAGTCCCGCCAGGAGACACTACCATATCTTTTAGTTCACCTGGATGCCGTCCGGTCTCCATAACCAATTTAGTACTCCCATAAACAGTTTGTANGGCCAACTTTCTTGCCATGTCCCGAGGCAACCCTACATAAACACCTGCATCTATCAAGGCCTCTATAATCACAAATACATATGCCGGTCCACTCGCGCTAAGTCCCGTGGCCATGTCGAGATATTTCTCATCATTAACATAGATTTCTTCCCCTATGGTCGACAAAATAGATCTAGTTAACTCTATGTGAGAAGCATCTACGCCATCCGAAGCNGTCCATACACTCATCCCNNTNCCNATCTGNGCAGGGGTATTAGGCATAATCCTTATTATTTTACTATGCCCTGTTGATCCCAATAATGTTTTTATCGCTGCCCCAGCAATNATCGAAACCACAGTTTGCTCATCCGATATTTTGTTCTTGATTACCTCTGAAACAGATGCGATATCCTGAGGTTTAATAGACAGAANGATTAGCTCTGCAGAATCAATAGCTTTAATATTGTTGTCCGTCGTATTTATTCCATAAGTGCTGGACAAATACTCTCGTCGAGATTCGACAACTTCTCCNACACATATGTCCGCAGGAGCACCAATATTGGCCTTCAATATACCCCCGAGTATAGCTTCGGCCATAGTCCCGCCGCCTATGAAAGAAAGTCTCATATTAATAGCCTACTTTTCATTTAAAAAGATTATAGCATCACACAACATGGCTTTAAAAAGTAATTAATACCACGGATCATTAGAAATCAAATAGGGCCACAGAAACAGCACCTGCTATCCCAACATATAATGTACTAAAATGCATTTATACAAGTAGATAGGATATCCTTTTAGTTCCAACATTAGAAATCTGACAGACCATTACCCAGCGACAGACCAACAGCCAACCTAATCGCCTCCAACATGCTGGTATGATCCGCAATACCTTTCCCTGCAATGTCAAAAGCCGTCCCATGATCTACAGATGTCCTAACAAACGGCAATCCCAGATTAGCAGTTATGCTTTCTTCAAATCCGTACACTTTTACCGGTATATGACCTTGGTCGTGGTACATGCACAAGACTGTATCATACTGGTCGTTAATAGCCTGGTGAAAAACTATATCTGCTGGAACTGGACCTGATGCATTAATCCCATTTCTGCGTGCTTCTTCTACTGCCGGAGCAATCTCTTCTGCCTCCTCATTACCGAGAAGACCTCCATCACTTCCGTGAGGATTCAATGCTGCAACAGCTATTCTGGGATCTGAGAAACCCCATTTTTTGAAGCTCTGATCCGTTAAACTTAAAAATTCTAATATCCTATCTTTCTTAACATAATCGCATGCTATTTTCAGGGACCTATGTGTAGTTAAGTGAACTACTCGCAAGTTTTTCGCGAGGAGCATGGTAGCTACTGTTTTGGACCCTGATAATTCCTGAAGAAGCTCCATATGACCAATAGATTGATATCCAGCCAAACTTGCTGCCTCTTTGTTCAATGGGGCTGTTGCTATACCATCTACAACACCCGCCAGAGCCATTTCTCCGGCTTTGGTCACCCATTCCATTGCCGCCTTCCCACAAGGAATACTTATTTTACCGACAGTAATATCCTCTGGGTTTAGGTTATGTATATCTACAACATCTATAGACGAACTGACTGATCCCGCTACAGATACATCAGTCGGCTCCACAACGGTCATTGTGCTATGCAAGCTCCGGACCGCCGCCTCCATAGCACTCACGTTACCTATTACGATAGGACGACAGGTTGCGTATACATGTTGATCGGATAGCGCCTTTACAACTACTTCTGGCCCGATACCACAAGGGTCGCCCATAGTTATAGCTATAGCAGGCTTTTCAGGCATATTTATTTCCTGAGGAACAATTGCTAAATTCGATATATATCCATGAATCAGTGCACATCTTTAATCACATTTGCTCCAAGCACAAAATCCATCTATACATTTCACGCATCCTTCTTGGAACATCACTGGACCATTGCAATCGGGACATCTCCGACCACCTTCGTAAACTACATTAGATATAGCATCGTCAGTTTCTGTCGTAAACCCTAATTGAGTCGCAACAGGTTCTGCCGTTGGCAACCTGTTTGAACCATGCCCATTTTGTCCGAGATGTCTCTCCACTGCGAGAGCTACAGCATCCGGAGCTGAACGAACTAGAGTACCATCATCCCACGCGGGGCAGCAGGTTATTCCTCGCAGATGACTGACTATCTCTTGGGGATCCACCCCTGACCTAAGAGCGAGGGTCACTAGACGAGATATTGCTTCCAATTGCGCAGAGTCACACCCTCCAGCTTTACCTAACGTGCTGAACACTTCGAACGGCAGCTGTTCTTCATCGAAATTAATCGTTATATACATATTGCCATGACCGGTACGCACACGCTCGGTGACGCCCCTTATCTCTCTGGGACGCTCTCTAGGTACCCTGTAGTACGGTATTTCTGATAAGTCCACGCCTTCTTTACCATCTGCAGAATGCTTAGAAGTATCACCGGTGCTCAGTACTTGCTCAGATTTACTACCATCTCTATATACTGTTATACCCTTACAATTTGTTTCATAAGCTAACATATACGCCTGGCGAACATCATCAATAGTTGCATCATGGGGAAAATTAATTGTCTTTGAGACAGAATTATCTGTATGTTTTTGAAATGCTGCCTGCATGCGAACATGCCATTCTGGATTTATGTCGTGGGATACCCTAAATAGTTCTTTAACCCACTCGGGGACCTCTAGATGTTCCAGACTCCCTGATTCCGCTAGCTGTTGCATTAGTGTATCAGAATAAAAACCTTCAGATTTCGCTATAGCTTCAAAATACGGATTACCTTCTACTAGTTTCGTCCTATCCATGACATTACGCACGTATGACAAGGCGAACAAAGGCTCAATCCCACTGGAAGCCCCCGCGATGATGCTGATTGTTCCCGTAGGCGCTATAGTGACAGGTGCGGAGTTCCTCATCTTCCGATAAGTCGAACTATTATTGTATGCACTACCATCCCATGCAGGGAATGTTCCCCTTGAATCGACTAGATTACCAGAAGCTTTGTAACTTTCTTCTTGTATGTACTTCATCACTTGTTCTGCGAGATCTAATGCCTCTTGAGAATCGTATCTGATCCCCATCTCAACTAAGAGATCTGACCATCCCATGACGCCGACACCTATACGCCGTGTAGTCCGGCTCATATCAGCTATCTCCGATATGGGATACTGATTCATGTCTATGACATTATCCAGCAAGTGTACTGCTGTGTGAGTTACTCTTGCGAGTCTATCCCAATCCATTACTACATCGTTGTCAGTAAACGTTACCATCCGAGCCAAATTAATAGATCCCAAGTTGCAAGACTCGTACGGAAGCAGCGGTTGCTCTCCGCAAGGATTAGTAGATTCGATCTCACCCAATTGAGGATTGGGGTTATCTCGATTGATCCTGTCTAGGAATACAATGCCTGGGTCTCCAGTTTTCCACGCCAACTGGACCATCTGCTCGAACACTTCGCGAGCATTCAGTTGACCAGCAATCTCCCCACCTCGAGGATTTATGAGATCAAACATCTCATTATTCTTAACTTTCTCCATAAAGTCTTCAGTTACAGCCACCGAGATATTAAAGTTAGTTAACTTAGTACCATCTTCCTTGGCCGTAATGAATTTCAATATATCTGGGTGGGTCACATTCAATATGCCCATGTTAGCTCCACGACGTGTTCCGCCTTGTTTCACAACATCTGTAGCAGCATCAAAAGCATTTATAAAACTCACTGGCCCTGAGGCAACTCCTCCAGTAGATCCAACTACATCACCCTCTGGCCTGAGCCGAGAAAAAGCGAAACCTGTTCCTCCACCACTTTTATGAATCAGAGCTGTCTCTTTAACACGAGAGAAAATTGAGCTCAAAGAATCGTCAACTGGTAGGACAAAACAGGCAGACAACTGTTGTAATTCACGGCCTGCATTCATCAAAGTTGGTGAGTTCGGCAGGAATTCAAGACGTGTCATAACATCATAGAATTCATCTTCAGTAGAGAGCCTTTGGGTTTCTGTGGCACCGTAGTTAAGATCAGCCTGCGATAAGTTGGACGCTACCCTGCGAAACATCCCATCGGGATCTTCGAGGACATTGCCTTCTCTATCTTTTGACAGATATCTCCTCTGCAGAACTACTTTGGAATTTTCAGTCAGTTCATTAGATCTCTCATTGACTTGATCGGCCATACCCGATTCTTTGAGAGCGTTTCTAATTTTACTTCTTATTTCCGGTGTAGAGAATTCTAAATCTTTTCTAGTAATTGTCACTTCAACAACCCCCCTCAACTAATTCAATCACTCGATATCAACTTTTAGGACAATATTTACTTCAGTCCATTAACCCATCTGCCGAAAGCTGTTTTACCCTAGCTGACAACATAGCATCTAGCAAGACGTCGCCATGGAAATACATTTCAGGAACCAGACGAGTACCACCAAACATGTTCGCTATTAGGTCTTTTACAGCATTGCCTGCCATAGAACTCCAAGCTCTAAATAATCCTAGTACATAATTGGCAATCATTTCCGAATTAATAACCTTATACACAAATCGCGCGTAACCGTGTTCAACCCGGTTAATAACACCTTGTCTGAACTCGATGCCATTCATGTTCAAAACTTCTACTATTAAATCCGCCAAATCTTTGATTGCTCCATAAGCTATCGGGTGATTTGATTTGAGTGCCAGTGTCATATCTTTATTATCTACAGAACATTCTGTCACATTAAAATAATCACTCAGAAACTTAAGGATAGTATCCTCTAAACCAATAGGCAGCGGCTCGCATTGTACTTGCACTATGTATTTTATTTGTCTTTCCACAATAACACCTTGCTTATATCATGCAGCTTTGATCCGTTTACGATTCCGACTATCAGTAACTAATCAATGTCCTGTAAAACTTAAATTATTTAATCCAAGTTTTATCATGTTCCACGATTATTTTCCCTAACCTGATGTCACTAGATTCACTTGCATAGATATTTTTTTATTTTTTAATCTTCATCCGTTTCAGGAATAGCCAACCAACATGTAACTAAACTGGCTCGAACTTCTTTTTCAAACTCATCCTGAAGTTCAGCAAAGGGATTTATAGGCAACTCCTCATATTCCTGGTTCATTTGATACGGATACTCGGTTGGGACCAGACTTTGCTTCATGATCTCTTCCAAATCATGCGCTCTATTATTATGACTCAATAGCCGTGCGAGAGCCGAGTATTGGACACTACTACTCATCAGTTTAATATCTCCTCTGAACTCTCTACTTTCCTAAGCAGATAAGTTCACTTGTCCTCTTATCATGGGCGTTTTATTTCCATATTTATTAGGCTTTTTAGAATCCGCACTCACATTCCGCTGTGCGCTCTTAATGCCTAGTCGCGGCAAGGAGAGCCGTGTTTCATCCTCCCGCAAATCCTTCACCACCCGTTCAAAGCTCTCAATGTCTGTAAAGTCTCGATAAACACTGGCGTACCTGATATACGCGACACGATCCAGCTTTCTTAACCTTTCCATGACTATTTCACCAATATTTTCAGAAGAAACCTCCCATTGGCCACTGCCGTATAATTCTGTCTCAATCTCCTCGACAAGGTTTTCTATAACCTTCGGAGATATCGGACGTTTAGTACACGCCTTCCTTATACCCTCTATAAGTTTTTCTTTGTTGAACTCTTCCCGTCGATCGTCTTCCTTTAAAACTACCAGCCCTGCCACCTGAATTCTTTCATAAGTGGTAAACCGCTGACGACATGACTGGCATTCCCGCCTTCTCCGAGTTCCACTTTCCGCCTCTCGAGAATTCGTTACTTTTGATTCTGTAGAAGTACAATACGGGCACTTCACTTTGGCACCTTTTTTAAAACTTTCTCAAAATTTTCTTATAAATACTAAATATTGTATGGACTCACTTTCGACATACAACTTATAGTAGACGGGATTGTATTAGAGACTACAAGCGAAAGTCAATATACAAGGACTACGAGTTTTGATGCTAAATGATCAATAACGAGAGACTAACATAATACAATAAGTATTAAGCGAGTATTACAATCCATAACCGAACCGTCTCTATAAAAGCAAAAGACCGCCCCCATAAAGGGAGCGGTCATTAAAATGGTTCTCGGGACTTATTTGTCAGGATAGAAGATAAAAATTATTGCTTGCAAGCCTCCGAGAATATTCCTCTACTACAGTGCCAGAACCTTAGCACACAAGACGGAGAAGAGCCTATCACCATTGCTACCGCATTGAGCGGATTTTGTTCCACATCCACACTAACCCAGGATCTCTATCTCCGTCTTGCAATCAGAATAACTTATTTACCCGGCCAGTTCTCTCTAACGGAAAAATCCCCGCCGGCCGCCTGACTGTGGTCTAAGAAAACTCGGCACATCAAGCTCTTCTTCAGTTTGAGATGAAACATCTTGAAGAAGCCTTTGCAATTCTTCTTCTCTCATCTGCTGATTGTCTTGAATAATAGGGAATGAGGCTGCGACCATGGTTATCTTGACCTCATCATCTAATCGAGGATCCCTACTAGTACCGAAGATAATATTGGCTTCAGGATCCGCCATATCTTCTATTACTTTCGCTGCGTCCTGCACTTCGCGAAGTGTTAAGTTAGATCCACCTGTTATAACAAATAAAATGCGCTTAGCTCCGTCCATAGCGATATCCAACAGGGGACTCTTTGTCGCCATCTTCGCCGCATCAGCCGCACGCGTTTCACCTTTCCCTTTTCCAATGGCCATCCAAGCAGGCCCAGCCCCTGCCAATATAGTTTTTACATCTGCAAAGTCTACGTTAATTTCCCCTGGAACTGTCACTACTTCGGCAATTGCCTGAATTCCTTGATGAAGAACTGAGTCTGCCATCTTAAGAGCATCTTCCCAAGTGAAAGCTTGATCTTCCTTAGTGTTCATTTCCAATAGACGATCATTAGGAATGGTAATCAATGTATCTACATGGTCCCTTAATCTAGCGATGCCTTCCTCAGCGTTTTTACGCCGCGCTGCAGCCTCGAACGAGAACGGTCGGCTTACTACAGCTATAGTCAAAGCGCCAGATTCTTTTGCAATTTGTGCAACCACTGGAGCAGCTCCAGTGCCGGTTCCACCACCCATTCCAACAGCTAGGAAAACCATGTCTGCCCCTTCAACTGCCTGTTGGATTTCAGCTCTAGATTCTTCAGCTGCTTGCCGGCCCAACTCAGGCTGAGCACCTGATCCAAGACCTCTCGTTAAATTTTGCCCTAGAGCGACTCTCTGAGCCACATCGCACCTGAACAAATGCTGTGCATCAGTATTCATCGCAAAATATTCGACCACCGGTAACTTTTCTTTGTACATGCGGCTTACCGCATTACTTCCGCCTCCACCTATTCCAAGAACTTTTATCATAGGCACGCCCCTGGCTATTTCAGGAACGAGATTAAGGCTGTCGCTTAACTCATTGTTAGGTTCCCACGAAGCTGAATTTTCTAGTACCATAATTATGACCCTCCACAAGATTTTGTTTTCTTTAGCGCTCTCTTGATGGTGTCCAGGTTAGCTTTAGACTTTATATACAATCCCGTCAACCACACACTCGTCACCATCGCATCAGTAGTCAATTCGACATAACTACCTATTGGACACCTTGTCTCTAACTCGACCTAATCGATTCAATAAAGACCTATATCCGGAGTTATATCGGTCACGCTCTCTATAAGCACGACTTTCCCCTTGATGCTTAATACCCCAAATCAGTGTACCGACTGCTGCCGACAAACCCGGCTTTTGCAGCTGAGTCGGTAGACCTGCTATACCTGAAGGATTTGCTATCCTAACCGGCCCTCCAAGATTATCTTCAACAAGTTTTTGTAATCCTTGCAGTTCCGCGGTACCACCCGTAATAACTAGTCCTCCATTAGGCAATTGTCGAAGCCCTGATTGGCTCACCCTGAGCATTATGAGCTTCAATATTTCTAACGTTCTCTGGTGAATGGGTTCACATAAGCCACGTCTTTTCACCACTCGTTTCGGCTGCCCTTGCACACTTGGTATAACCACCTCCTCATCAGCTTTCACCATTTCAGGAAACGCGTGCCCCCATTTCACTTTGATTTCCTCGGCCATATAATATGGCACTCTCAGAGCCACAGATAAATCACGGGTTAATTGGCTCCCGCCCACAGGAACGACACTCGAATACCACGGACTCCCATACCTATATATACAGATGTCCGACGTTCCGGCGCCAATGTCAACTAAGACCGCTCCCATCTCTCGTTCATCTCCGGTAAGAGTAGCCTCAGACGATGCCAACCCTTGATATACCAGACTGTTCACACTTACCTTGCAAGCTTCAATAGTCTTAACAGTGTTCTTTATTATGGTTGCATCTCCGGTTACAACATGAGATTCGACTTGGACGTCATTAGCATGCAATCCGAACGGATTCCTAACCCCAGAAAGCCCGTCCACCTCATATCCAATAGGTATAACGTGCAGTATCTCTTTGGAAGAATCTATATCAGGCAATGACGCCTTCATCAATTCACTCAAATGTTGAGCTGTCAGGCCATCGACATACTCACTGTTCCTAAGGGTATCTTTAGTGTTCATACACGTTATATGATTACCGCTGATACTTGCGTAGACCGATGATATTACCCCTCTACCGACATATCTCTGGGCTTCCCCGAGCGCAGAAGCAACAGCAGACTTCACCTCTTCGATGCTTTCTACCCGGCCTTTCTGAACACCATAGCAAGGAGATATTCCGGTTCCTAAAATCTTGAGCTCTCCTTCAGATCCAACTCGTGCCAATATGGAGCTGACTTTGTTAGTACCAACGTCAATCGCCGCGTAATACGTTTCTTTCGCCACTGATTTACCATCCTTCGAGCATGACGCTCTAAATTATCCGCTATTCCAAACAACCCTGGTAGTATTCCAAATCAACAATTCCTATAAGACATACTCTGCTATTCTTAAGTGAGCACTTCTGCTCCTTGGGTTCAAAGAAATTTCGCTGGATGTAGGTTTTATAACACGTCTGTTTATGAGGCGAAGTCTGGGCCTATGATCACAAATACATTCGATAAAACCAGGGTCACAAATACAATCTGCCGATTCCTTCAGTAATGCCGATTTAACTATCCTATCCTCGAGACTGTGATAACTTATTACTGCCAGCCTACCCATACTGCTCAGCAACGAAATAATATTTTCCAGCCCTGCTTCTAAGCTTTGCAGTTCATCATTCACCCTAATGCGAAGAGCTTGAAAAGTGCGAGTAGCCGGATGGATACGGGATTGGCTGTTTACAGTCCTTCGAATGACCTCTGACAATTCTTTGGTAGTGTACAAAGGTCTATTACGTACTATGGCTCTGGCTATACGTCGGGAAGCCCTTTCTTCACCGTATTGGTAGATCAGATCAGCTAACTCATTCTCTTCAAAGGTGTTCACAATATCTGACGCCGTCATAGAATCTGACTCTCTATCAAACCGCATATCTAAATATTCATCTCTTTGAAAGCTGAGTCCGTAGCCATCGAAATCTATCTGTTTTGATGAGAATCCCAAATCGAGCAAAATACCATCAAAAGTAGAAAATGCATTTTCGGCAGAAATCACCGGAAGATCCTTATAATTCCCCTGCACTCCTGTAAATCTATCGGAATACACAGACAATCTTGAAGTCGCATCAACCACAGAACTACCGTCGCGATCTATTCCGAGTACTAATCCATCAGGGTCCGATGCCTCCAATAAAGCTAATGAATGACCACCCTGCCCAAGAGTGCAATCAGCATAAACCCCTGTACTCTTAACATTTAAATGCTTGATAATCTCAGGAACTAACACAGGCACATGAAACCTCATGCCACCCATATATACACTCCGTGCAGGTGCATTATTCCTGGCTTCAAACAAACATTCAGACTTATTGATGTCATAAGCGATAGCCTGCATACCATTAATTCCCAGAACGTTAATTATCAATAATTACAGCTATAACTGAATTTCTCGAACGGATCATACATTCCGAAAATCGCTCTATTGAACATTACTATCACCAGAGCAACCAGTAATCCAGCTACACCAAACGATCTACAGACTAGCTCTACGAGCTTAAATCTAACAGGGCCAAACCTGACTTTTCATCAGACCGGCAATAAAAGAAGAGGACAACTAAGGCCCAGTCACGCCGAACCCTTCCTCACATCACACAAGGCAAGTTATCAATCTTGTCAATACCACGTCAACGAGAAAACGATACAGATTTTTACCAATTTTATACTTTTTTTATAAAAATGATATTTTAAAGGCTTTTAGGCGAATACTAAAAAGCAGCACTTGGCTAGATACGGAGATCTGAATATTATTCATCTAAAGAATCTTCCACGAGAAAACCGTTTATGCTATACTTGCCGATGTCCTTTTAAGCACACGTAACGGTATTCGAACATGTAATCGAATACCGAAAACTTTAGTTTTCTGGAGAACATTTTTGAAGGTCACTAAAGAATCAGCAAACTCGATAGAAGTCACACTATCCGTAGAAATGACCAATGAAGACGAAGATCCCTTTATCGATCGCTCTTACAGAAGGTCGGTAGGTCGTCTTAATATACCAGGTTTCCGAAAAGGCAAAGCTCCACGAACAATAGTCGAAAGGTATGTGGGCAGGACGGCTCTACTTAACGAAGCCCTAGACTACTTGATCCCTGAGACACTTGATACCGTTTTGCGGGATGAAGACATCCAGGCTTTCGCAGAACCCCAAATCGAAATAACAGAAATTGAACCTGTTACGTTCAAAGCGATAGTCCCATTAGAACCCACAGTTAATCTTGGGGAATACACAGATATACGCATAGAAAAAGAAGCTGTAGAAATTACGGACGAACAAATTGACGACGTATTACAACGACTTAGACAGGAATCTGCTCCCTGGGAACCTGTAGACCGGCCCGTTCAATATGGTGATCTCCTAAATATCACAGTAATTGGCACAATAGACGGAGAAGAGGTTGTTAATGACGAGGGTATAGATTACATACCTCAAGAAGATAACGTGCTCCCTTTCCCTGGTTTTGCTACAAATTTGGAAGGCATGAACGATCAGGAAAACAAAGCATTTACGATCACAATACCTGAAGATTATCCTCGCGAGCAATTCGCTGGCAAAGAATGTGCATTTGATTTGACCATATTATCGGTTAAAGAGAAAATATTACCCGAACTCGATGACGAGTTTTCTAAAGGAATAGGCGAGGGGTACGATACTCTTGAAGAATTGACCTCTCACGTTAAAGACCGCCTCTCCGATGAGGCCGAAACCGAATCCACCAGGGAGTTGGAATCGAAGGCCATAGAGGCACTTGTTGAATTGGCCGAAATAGATGCTTCGGAACTCCTTTACGAGCGTGAAGTTGAGAATATGCAGCAAGAACGGGAACGCATGCTTCGAAATCAAAGTCTCGATATGGACACATACCTGAGTTACATAGGAAAAACTCCAGAAGAATTCCAAGAAGAGTTGCGCCCCACAGCGAGAGAACGCCTAACTAGATTCTTAGTATTGAGAAAACTAGCCGAGACAGAGGCGTTAGAGGTAACAGAAGAAGACATCCAGAATGAGGTTGACTCATTAATTGAGTCCGCAGGGGAAAATTCCGAACAAATGCGCAGGAATTTATCTTCTGACGCTGTCAGAAGCAATATAGGGTCATCTTTGCTCAATCAAAAAATAATGGGACGTATAGTCGACATATCTCAAGGAATAACTGCGGAGGAGAATGACGATAGCTCAAATGACAATAACTCAGTAAAAGAACCTACAGAGGACGACACAGAACCTAATAACGAAACACAAGAAGAGAAATAAGGAGTATAGATAAAGATGTTGAACAACCCATACGACTCATCACTGGTTGTTCCCAGTAACAACATGGTAACACCACAAAACATAGTGCCAATGGTTATCGAAACTAGTCCGCGCGGTGAGAGGGCCTTCGATATATATTCTCTTTTACTCAAAGAAAGAATTGTATTTCTAGGAACACAAATCGCGGACCCAATTGCAAATGTAATCATAGCCCAGCTTCTTTATCTTGAAAGAGAAGATCCTGACAAAGGCATAAGTGTTTATATAAATAGCCCCGGAGGGGTGATTAGTTCAGGATTAGCAATATATGACACAATGCAACTAGTGAATTGTGAAGTCTCCACTATATGCTTGGGAATGGCTGCCAGCATGGCGACTGTGTTGTTATCCGGAGGAGCTAAAGGAAAGCGTTATTGCTTACCTAATTCAACCGTACACATGCATCAAGCTCTCGGGGGAGCGCAAGGCCAAGCAACCGATATAGAAATTGCAGCAAGAGAAATCCTACGGTTACAGGATAAAATTCGCACCTTACTCGCCGGAAATACAGGGCAAGAATACGAGAAGATAGCTAGAGACACTGACAGAGACTATTACCTCACTTCGGAGCAAGCCGTAGAATATGGACTAGTAGACGAAATACTCAGCGGCCCAAGTGATAAATAGTAAAATACGCAACGCCAATATAGAAACTCTGATTAAACGTGGCTAACGACAGCAACAGAAATAGTCCAAGAAACCTACTATGCTCATTTTGCGGAAAAGAGCATAGTAGGAATAACCTCATAATAGCAGGTCAAAGTACAGCTACTGTGTGCTACGATTGTGTGAAGGTTATTGGGGACCGCATCCACTCTAAGAGCAACCCTACACCTCAGACAGCGACCACGTACCAAGACCTAGTTCCTAAATCTATATATCAAAATCTAGATCAATACGTTGTAGGTCAAGACCAAGCCAAGAAGATTCTCAGCGTCGCGGTTTATAACCACTTCAAGCGTGTCTTGAACGACTCAACCACTTCTGACGTAGAGCTACAGAAAACAAATATATTATTGATTGGCCCCACCGGATGTGGGAAAACCTTACTAGCTGAAACTCTTGCGAAGACCTTATCAGTGCCGTTTGCAGTCTGTGACGCTACTTCTTTGACTGAATCCGGATACGTGGGAGAAGATGTAGAAAACATATTACTTAGATTAATTCAGTCCGCAGACTGGGATATATCTCGCGCTGAACACGGAATCATCTATATAGACGAACTAGACAAAATAGCACGTAAAGAAGGAATTAACAGGTCTATTACTCGAGACGTTTCAGGAGAAGGCGTACAACAAGAACTTCTCAAGATAATAGAAGGTTGCGTGGCTAACGTACCACCTCAAGGTGGTAGAAAACATCCTCATCAGGAATTTTTACAGATCAATACCAATGACATACTGTTTATATGTGGCGGAGCTTTCGAGGGTCTGGATGACATAGTGTCCAAAAGGATAACAACATCAGACCAAATGGGTTTTTTGGGGAACACCCGAAAAAAAGATGATGAATACACGACTTCCCCATCCCAGATAACTCCAGAAGACCTGTTAGAGTTTGGTTTTATACCAGAAATGGTAGGGCGTCTTCCAGTTGTAACCAAACTAGAACCTTTAGACAAAGAGTCTTTAATCCAGGTGTTAACACAGCCTAAAAATGCAATCATTAAGCAATATCAACAATTATTCCACATTGACGACATCGAACTGGAATTTACTGAAGACGCTTTGGACGCTGCAGCAGAAATCGCATTAACACAAAATACAGGGGCTCGATCATTACGGTACATAGTGGAAAAAACACTACTCGATGTAATGTATGAACTTCCTTCCATGAATCATGTATCCAAATGTATAGTTGATAGAGATTGCATCATGGACAGGAGTACTCCAAGCTTAATAGACAAATTGAATATTGAGTTCAAACTCCCGTCAAATGATATACAGAAGTCCGCTTAATCAATCTAGATTAAGTTGTCACTACGCATAGATCTCGTAATTTCCTCGTCTAGACATAGTGGCAAACTATTGGAGGTATTATTTGAAATTTCATTATTATCAAAATTAATGCGCCCTTCTGAAACCGCCTTCAGAGTCTCATAGATTAAATATGGTTCTTGTGCGTACCCCGATTGCCTTATAAGTTGGAATAGCAACAAGTCCTCCCCAGCATCATCTTTTATACGTTCCAAATCTTTACCAGATATATCTGCCCAAGCTTCGTCAAATGGCGTGCCTACTATCCTATTTGTACAGTAAGAAATTACAGGTCCCCTATCAACTTGCGATGTCGCCAAATGCGTCATGGAACCAGTTTGCTCAGATCGCTTGGAAATCAGATCCCATATCACTTGTTGCCATGTACCTATTGGGCCGTCAGGTAAAGCCGGATGAAGATTTATGAAAGGGAACCGAGAGCACATCCCTTGGCTCAATATCAACATATACCCCGCAAGTACACATACATCTGGCATTTGACCAGACAAGAGTTGTAACACCTCTTTGTCATAATCTTCACGCCGCGAATTACGTGAACCCTTATAATTCAGACGATAATCATCTGATGACAAAGTAAACAGCGGGATACCTAGGCGATCCGTTAAATCTAGAAATGTGTCTGAACCTGAAAATTCCCCTCTTTTGCGATTACTAAATACGAATTGAATATTGGCATTCAGAAGCCCATCCATTATACGGGCCTGTATAAAACTTAATAAACCTCTGGAGCCTTCACCCCTGCCACTTGAAAACCAACCTATATTTAGCAAATTCTTCTCAGGCCTCATTAAAACTCAATGCAGACAATACCCTAACAACCATAACCTATTATGCTATATTAAGACTCTTGAAACTGCTCTTTTATATTGGTGATATCTATTTGCACTTTGTTTAGAAGTTCATTGCAATGCTTAGTCAACATCATACCCTTTTTATACAAGTCCACTGAGTCTTCTAGCGTCAACCCACCCTCTTCTAAAGATGAAACTACTTCTCCAAGCAACCCGAATGCTTCTTCAAATGCCAGAGCGGTAATATCATCCTGTATTTCATCAAAAGACTTATCTATCATCATCTCCCCACCTGAACAAATATTCTATTTAGTGAATTAGCAAGGCCCGTATGTATTTCTATATCTTCTTATCAGCAGATTGAACTCGAGAAATACCATCTGCAAAAACGAGTGAATAAATTTTTCCTTCCCGAACACTTTTGGAAGAGCTCACGACACTACCCCTATCGTCTTGAACGACTGTAAATCCTCGCCTCAATGTGGCTGTCGGATCGAGAGTAGAGAGCTGCTTATCGGCACTATCCACACGGACACTAAGCATGTTGATCATATGCTGAAAAAAAGTATCACCTTCCCTATTCATATCATCTATTGATCGTCTAAAAATCTCAATGTCCGGTAGGAGTCTTGTTAAATCTCCATTGATAATCTCTATGTCGGCTTGAACTGATTCAAGATTCGACTCCATAATATTATTCATCTGATTTTCTAGTTCGAGTAGGTGCCTTTTCAAGTTAGTAACATTTGGGACAATCATCTCTGCCGCTGCTGAGGGTGTTGGAGCTCGAAGATCTGCGACAAAGTCCGAGATAGTGAAATCCGTCTCATGGCCTATAGCACTTACAACTGGAATCTTACTTCCATAAATACTTCGTACCACTCTCTCATCGTTGAACGCCCAGAGTTCTTCTAAAGAACCTCCTCCTCTGGCAACAACTATAACGTCAGACCTACCATCCACATTTAAGTCATTTATTGCTTGTACAATATTTTCAGGGGCTGAGTCTCCCTGTACGAGCGTTGGAGATACCAGAATATCCACCAGAGGATACCGTCTTGTGATGACAGTCGTAATATCGTGCAGCACAGCACCTGATACTGAAGTGACTACTCCTATAACCGTAGGGAATTCTGGCAAGGATCGTTTTCTCGACTCATCAAACAAACCTTCCAATTCCAGTTGAGCCCGCAGTTTTTCAAATTCAAGGGAGAGCGCTCCAGTGCCTTCTGGCATAACAAGGTCTACTATGAAATCCGTACTTCCTCGAGGTTCATAAAAACTGATTCGACCATGCGTAGACACTGCAGATCCATCTTCAAGAACATCTGATCCCTGTTGACCTCTAAACATCACACAATTCAACAGTGCCGAGTCGTCTTTCAATGTAAAATACGCGTGGCCGGAAGCTGATCTCCTGAGATTAGATATCTCTCCAGAAACGTATAAATCCGAAAGCAATATGTCTGACTCAAACGATTCCCGTATATAAGTCGTAACCTGATTTACCGTGTAAAACACCAAGGCTTTATTTTACACGCTCAGCGTATTCACCAGTACGTGTATCTACTTTTATGATCGTTCCAGGGGTAATAAACATCGGGACATTTAAGCGTAGACCAGTCTCAAGAGTAGCAGGCTTATTTCCACCTTGAGCAGTATCTCCTTTGAATGCAGGAGGTGTTTCCACTACTTCCAACTCTACATGTGTGGGCACATTTATATTTATAGGATTCTGTTTATAGAAAATCAATTCAACTATCATATTTTCTTTCAAATAATCCAGAGAATCTCCGAGTTGTTCTTTAGTTAGATCGTATTGATCGAACGTTTCCTGGTCCAGAAAATAATAAAACGTGGTGTCGTTATATAAGTACTGAGATGGTCTATTGTCCACTTCAGCTATTTCAAAACCGGTATCGTATCTCTGAAAGGTCCGCTCTACGACTGACCCTGACAGCAAATTTTTCATCTTTATACGAGTTACAGGCGCCCGCTGTTGCATCTTATGTCTCTCATAATCCATAACTTGCCATGGCTGCCCATCTAGTTCTATGACCATTCCTTTATTCAGGTCACCAAAATTTATACTCATAACATCATTCTCCCTGAACTAATTAGTTGTTCTAGTTAACCTAGTCTACTTACTATCGTCAACTACTCCCGCTATTACTTCCAACGCGGCTGTGTAACTTCTCCATCCAAATCCTGCAATTTGACCGGTCACACTGTCTGAAAGTATGGAACGTCTCCATTCTTCTCGTCCATGAATATTACTCAAATGAATTTCTATTACCGGTATTGCAGCATCTAGTAGTGCATCTTTTAGTGAATATCCATAATGAGTTAGTGCCCCTGGATTTATTACTATCCCATCAATGGCGCCTCTATTATTTTGAATACAATCAATCAAATCACCTTCAGAATTCGATTGATAAAACAAAACTTCAACATTAAGAGTTTTAGCTTTCTCTTCTACCAGCAGATTTATGTCCGATAGAGTCTTAGATCCATAAACATCAGGATTCCGCTTGCCAAGCAAGTTAAGATTCGGACCGTTTAGAAATAATATCTTACCCATAATATTTTATTGTCCCTAATAAATCGAATTTCATCCAGAAGATCTAGGATGGTTAGCCAGATACGCGTTCTTGGCTTCCTGTTTAGTTATATGAGTGTAAACTTGTGTAGTACTTGGACTCGAATGCCCTAGTAATAGCTGGATTACCCTTAGATCAGCATTTCCTTCAAGCATATGGCTGGCGAACGTATGCCTTAGTGTATGAGGATGAACTCCACTCTTTATACCAGATTTAGTTGCATATTTCTCAACTAATTTTTGCACGCTCCTTTGGGACAATCGTTTACCATATCTATTTAGGAAAAGAGCACCACTCTGGCCATGAGATAACTGCGGCCTAGACCAATGCAAGTATTGAGACAAAGCTTTTTCTGTCGGTTCTCCGAATACAACCCATCTCTCTTTAGCCCCTTTACCTCTAACAAGAATTTCTCTGTCATCTAGTTTCACATCTGTCTGATCTATACCGACGACTTCAGACAATCTAGCGCCACAAGCGTACAACACCTCTAGTATAGCCCGATCACGATACCCATACACATCGGAAAGCTCCGGACTATCCATAAGTCTTGCGACTTCTGAACGACTTAAAAATGAAGGAAGCGCCTTTTCCATTTTCATCTGAAAGCTGCGACCGCTCGGCATTGGGTTAGCCTTAAAAAGTCCCTGTTGCACCAAGAATTTGTAGAATGCTCGTAGAGCCGACAGCTTTCTTGATATGCTAACTCGGGAGTATCCACGGCCATTTCTAGTTTTGGTCGCTAGCCATGTAACGTACCCCCGTAGAATACTCCGGTCCATTGTTGGGAATGCTATCTTTGTTTCGTTTCCGTACGTAAGAAAGGTATTTAAATCAGTCAAGTAGATTCGAATGGTATTCTCAGACAACCCACGTTGGCCTCGCAGGTATGACTTATACAAGCGACACAGATTGGCTACACTAACTTCCAATTGCGTGGAATTAATAGCGCCACAATCGCTCATAATAACAAACCTTCGTTACTGCATATAGATCAATTAATCGCCAACCGCAGTCAACTCTTGGCTATCATCTTGAACGGTCTCTTTCCAAGCACATTTCATGCAGGAAACAGTCGCTCGAGATTCTTCAACCATTAAACCAGAGCATTCGGGACATGGTTTTGCGCTAGGACGTTTATTGCTAATAAATTCACATTCTGGATAACGCGCACAGCCAAAGAAAGGTTGTCTACGCCCCCGGGCTTTACGTTCCACTAAGTCTCCACCGCAGTCTGGGCATAGTACTCCAGTTTTCTTTAAGATGGGCTTCGTAGTTCTACAGTCAGGGAATCCTGTGCAGGCCATAAATCGGCCGAATCGCCCCGTTTTTATGACCAATGGCTTAGAACACGAATCGCACACTTCATCGGTCTCTTCTTCAATCTTAACTTTAGGCATTTTCTCTTGCGCCGAAGTAAGGGCCTCTTCAAATGGTCCATAAAACTCTTTGAGCATTGGAACCCATTCCCGTTCTCCCCTTGACACCTCATCAAGCTCATCTTCCATTTTTGCCGTGAAGTCTACATCCATGACATTAGTAAAATACTCTGTTAGCAAATCTGTAATAGTGATTCCTAGAGTCGTCGGGTGGAGGCGGTTTTGTTCTTTCTCTAAATAATTACGATCAAGTAGTGTTCCGATAGTCGGAGCATACGTGCTCGGGCGTCCTAACCCATTGTCTTCCATTGCTCGTATCAGAGTTGCCTCTGTAAATCTGGGCGGAGGCTGAGTAAAATGCTGTATGCATTCTAAACTGGAACATTCCAACGCATCATTGGGCTCTATAGGCGGCAAGGTTTTCTTGTCATCGCCACCATCGTCCTCGTCTGATGATTCCAGATAAAGCACTCTGAATCCAGGAAATCGCAATACCGACCCAGTCGCTCGAAACACATATTCATTCGCAGTTCCGGCACACATAGCACCAATATTGACCGTAGTAGCTTCTGACTGGGCATCCGCCATCTGACTAGCAAGCATACGCGACCATATTAATGTGTACAATTTGTGTTGATCAGCAGTAAGTGCTGACTTCAAAGAATCTGGAGTCCTCATTATGGACGTAGGTCTAATAGCCTCGTGTGCTTCCTGAGCTGATTTTGCACGTGTTTTATACAAACGAGTTTTTTCAGGCAAATAACTTTTACCATATTTATCTTCTATATATGTACGCGCCTCTCCTATAGCACTCTGTGCCACCTGTACAGAGTCAGTACGCATATAAGTTATAAGACCTACCGATCCTTCCCCATTAACTGATATACCTTCGTACAGCTGTTGAGCAACCGACATTGTCCTTTGAGCAGTAAAGCGCAGTTTACGACCAGAATCTTGTTGCATTGTACTAGTGGTAAATGGCGCCGATGGCCTCTGCTTAACGTTACGCTTCCGCACATCGTCTACAGTAAATTTTGCGCCTTTCAGTTCAGATTCATAGACCCTGATATCTTTTTCATCGGATACATTAACCCTTTTATTGGTCCCTTTAACACTATGCAAAGTAGCAACAAAGCTACGAAGATCATTATCTTGAGGGTCCAGTTTTTGCAGAAGTGCGTCTAACGTCCATGATTCCTGCGGTACAAACGCATTAATCTCCCTTTCTCGATCCGTGACCATGCGGAGGGCAACAGATTGCACCCTGCCAGCTGATGTACCCCGTTGCACGCGTCGCCATAGAAGTGGGCTTATTTGATAACCTACCAATCTATCCAAGATGCGGCGAGCTTGCTGAGCATTAACCAAACTCATATCAATATCTCGAGGATGTTCAAAGGCCTCTTCAACAGCTTGCTTGGTAATTTCATGGAAAACCACACGTTTCGGTGGATTTTCCTGATTGTCCCAACCGGCGGCAGTTTGTATATGCCAAGATATCGCTTCGCCCTCTCTATCTGGGTCAGTAGCCAGAAATACCGTTTTAGCCTGATCCCCTGCCTTTTTTATTTGGTTCAGCAAAGACCTTTTGTCCTGCATAGTCACATAAGAAGGCTCGAAATCTTGATCTAGGTCAACGCCCATCTTTCCTTTCGGTAAATCTCTGACATGACCTTGAGAAGCTGTGACAACATACTTTTTACCAAGAATCTGACCAACTGTCCTTGCTTTAGCAGGTGATTCCACTATAACCAGTTGTTTACCTTTTGTATCAGCGATAGATACCTTTCTAGCAGATGTCTTCTTTCGGGAACTATTTTTAGCAGTACTGCCTTTTTTTTGTGTGGGTTTCCTAGGTTTCGATACCATCTCGATAGATATTCCTTCGATTAAGTTATGCCAGAAGTCGTTTGTATAATGTCCGATTCTAGCACACTCCTAAATTAGCTAACAACGAATATTCATCATTTTTTCCAAGANTCTAGNNCACTNCTCTTCTAATTGANCTCACAGTAGCGCATTAAGTAANACAGTTACNCATNGCAACGAACACAAATNCGGTCTCAGAATCAGCCCATATNGGCAACTAATTTCATTGACAATCTTTCAGCCAAAATGGTATATTTNCCAGCACGTCTAGTGCTTAAATATAGGGCCTANTAGTGCCTCATAGTTGAGTTCTCTAATCGTCTATCGCAGATCANTCGTTGAGAGGGTGCAGACAANAGTAGAACACGGTTGGGCAGATAACCAAGAATCTTTGAATTAAAGTTTTCAGCATTATTTCAGTCTTGTCGAGCGACAATTATCCAGCCTTCCCTGATAACTCAAGTTCATACGTTAATTAAGTGGCCATTGGTATGGCTCGGAGGATCTTAGATGCAAATGCGAGATTTCGTGGTACGCTTCGCAGGCGAAGGTGGCCAAGGTGTTGTCACTTCAGCTGAAGGATTAGCACAGGCATCCACGCAAGTAGGGTACCACGCACTCACTTACGCTACATTCCCATCACAAATTATGGGAGGCCCTACCTGGACTCAAGCAAGAATATCGGATCAGCCTATCTTGAGTGCGGGTGACGATGTAGACGTCTTAGTGGCGTTCAATAGGGAAGCTTATGAAACCCATGGATCTGAAGTACGCGAAGGTGGAGTAATAATCTATAACTCAGACGACAAAGAGTTTGAGAACTTCGCTCCGACAGACGGTTCCAAAAGTTTTGGGCTGCCCATTGACGAACTAGCCAGATCAACAGGTAATAACCGATCTGCCAACATGGTCGTCATGGGAGCTTTAGCCCATTTGGTTAATATGCCTCAGCAATATTTAGATGATTTTGTTGATAGTCGGTTCAGCAGAGGGCGCGCGAATGACGACGAAATTATTGCGTCCAACAAACAGGCTATGACATTGGGACGAAACCACACGTCTGAAAGTGGACTTAGNCTNGGCGATTTAGCCCCNCCTAAAAAACCGGAAAATAAGCAGCTAATGATCAAAGGTAATGACGCCTTGTGCTTAGGTGCAGTCGCGGCAGGTTTGAATTTTTATATTGGCTACCCAATATCTCCTGCTACTACGATACTTATCTGGATGGAAAGAAATTTGGTAGGACCCGGCAAATTCGCGTACCAAGTCAGTTCAGAAATCGAATCTATTACTGGNCTTCTTGGAGGAGGGTTTGCAGGTAGAAAAGCTATGACAGCTACAGCCGGACCTGGATTCTCATTAATGAGTGAAGGATTGGGNCTGGCATGGATGTCGGAAATACCCCTCGTAGTTGTAGATGTACAGCGTGGAGGGCCGGCTACAGGGCTACCAACCAAAACCGAACAATCTGACCTATTTAGCTGCATGTATCCAGCTCACGGCGATGTCCGACTTCCGGTAATAGCAGTAGGAACCGTTGAAGAAGCATTCCAGGGAGCTATATGGGCTCTTAACTGGGCTGAGAGGTATCAGGGGCCGGTCATTTTAATGACGGAAATGGCCATCGCTGAAAGAGTCCAAAATATAAGCAAACCCGACTTGGCTGACTTCAAAATAGAAAACAGAAAAGTCTACGAAGGGAACAATGGATACCACCGGTATGAGGGATTTGAGTTATCTCCGATGCCTATCCCAGGAAATCCGGGAGCATACGTAGCAAACGGTAGTGAACACGATGAGATGGGCGACACTACACATCTACCGGAACGACACATACAAATGACGGAAAGAAGATTCAGCAAGCTGAATCTTCTCAAAGATGGCTTTTACGAGAGCGAAAACACTGACTCTAGAATAGCCGTTATGTCGTGGGGAGGCTCTAAAGGGCCATCACAAGAAGCCTATACACAATTGCGAGACCAAGGCCTTGATATAAGCTGGTACTATACTATGTTCCTGAATCCTCTGCCTCCAAAGTTATTGGAGGAATTACAATCCAAANACCTAGTAATAGTGCCTGAACTTAACTANCANGGACAATTCTCGTCCATACTTAGATCNGAAGGCGTAAAAGCCAAATCNATCACACAATACACAGGTTTNCCNTTNAANGTAAGGCATCTGGTNNAAAAGATATCCGAAATGGCACAAGCAAGTGAGAAAGCGACGGTCAGATAATGAGCAAAAAAAACCCAGAATACGATTTTAAATGGTGTCCAGGTTGCGGCGATTTCGGAGTNCGGCGCGCCTTAGAATTCGCTATGATAGATCGGCTAGAAGAGACTGGACTGCCTATAGAAAATAACGTTGTTGTGGCCGGAATAGGTTGCTCTGGAAACCTAGTTCATCTTCTGGAAGGATCACAACCTTACGGTTTCCATGGCATTCATGGAAGAAGCCTCCCAATATCAATGGGAGTAAAAATGGGGCGCCCAGACCTTAATGTAGTAGTAGTCGCAGGAGATGGAGACTTTCTAAGTATTGGCGGGGAACACATAGCACCCCAAGCGNCTAGAAACCTCAATATCTGTGCAGTAGTTATGGATAATGGAGTGTACGGCTTAACTAAAGGACAGAGTTCTCCCACNACAAAGTTAGGTGTCGTCACGAGTTCAACNCCATTTGGAAAAATGGAGAACGAAGCAGATCCANTAGAACTATACCTAACAATNGGGGTATCTTTCATAGCATCTGGGTTTTCAGGAAATCCCCGACAGCTAGCTGGATTAATCAAAGAAGGCATGAATCATCAAGGGTTCTCGATGGTGCATGTACAATCGCCATGTGTTACCTATAACGACACGTATGAGCTTCTCAAAGGAAAACCTAAAGAAGGTATAGAACCTTTAGTCTGGGATATACCAGAAGACCACGAACCCAATGATAAAACTGCAGCTTATAACTTGATCCAAAAACGTGGCCTGCCTATTGGGGTNATATACAAAGATGAAAGCCGACCTTCGCTCGACCAACGAATAGAAGNCATATGGAGTAAANCCAAAGAACAAACTGCCCAACAGCTCATTGACGCTTACGAATTCTAGTNCNGAACAAAAAGAAAGAGCCCCGATTGTTTTCGGGGCTCTTTCTTCTGTAAAACCTTAAATAATTAACTTCTAGTACTCTTATCTTCATCGTACATATAGTCTTCACCATATTCTTCTTCCATAGATTGATATTTAGATGGACATTTTACTANCACAGTTTCAGCTTCGAATACTTNGTCCATGCTATANGATCCTTGAAGAATAATTTCTGAGTGGGGATTAAAAAATAAATCTGGCATTACACCAACATATCGAGCCTCTAATCCTGGATTAGNATTGTTCAAAGAATCTATTAAAGCAAAGTTCGCACTAGTAGAACCCTTCGGCCGATGGAATGAACCATCTAGCANTTTGCCAGATACTCTCAACACACGCCCATCTTGATACTCTTCCTTCTNCATAAACTCACTAACCGTTAGAAAATAAAGCGTATTACCAGGAAATGCTGCGTATATCATGTACGCAATTCCAACTGCTAATACAAACCCTATTATCCCCAAACGAATAAAAGTAGCTTTAGGCGTTTTAGCACCCCTCATACCACTTTTAATATCCTCATGTTCAATCAATCTGAAACCCACTCCGCATTACAATTAACATACCAGTAATTTCTAAATAGTGTATTAAGCATAACATAAGAGAGGTTCATATCAGACTAGTAACATATAAAAGTACCTACAATCTGCNAACCAAGTTCCTAGAATCTTGTTCCTTGGAATGCTATGTTATCAAGAGGAATGGGATCGTGTGGAGGGGTTATGAACAATAATGCGGTGGCAGTTATACTCAATACAATCGGATTTGCGATTACTCTCTGGGGAATAACCATGCTGATGGACAACCATCCGATATTTGTTCCTGCAGCAGTCAACGCAATAACATANGGAGGACTGATAGTNCTCATTATATCGACCNTTCTCTTAGCCAGGAATACATTCCCTGAAATTAGCCTAATAGCCATACCCTTAATAGCGATCAGCTATCTACCCAGAATCAGTTCATTTTCAAGAGGAAATAATAAACACACCAAAGAGAATCAGCAGGATATANCCGAACCAGAAAATAAATACAGCANGTTGATTAGTGCGATGGCAGAACTCCGACACGCCGCCACAGAACTAGCCGAGAAAAAGCGGGANCTCTACCATCTGAACGTAAANCAATGGCATCATGATCATAAAGAAGAAACACAGGGTGAAATCTCAGCAGCTAAGAANTACAGGACTGCTAAATCCAATCTGTNTNTNCATCAGGCATCGTCACCCAACCANTTCACAGTACCAATAGATAGCTTTTGTAATGGTATAGAACAATGTTTAGATGACGAAACTTATACAAATCCACAAGAATCCCATCTCGCTGAGAAGATGGATGATATCTGGGACTCCGCTAACCAGCAGATCACAGCCGCAGCAAAACTGATCGAAAGGCAATATGCTGTCTCTTAACACTACTCAGGCTTACTCTTGTGTAGCATTTTCTGAAGTATCTCTTAGTTCNNTCAGTCGCTTACTTNTCTCACGCTGACGCTTGATGATTAATGCTGAATAGCCCAAAAAAACTATCCCTGTGATAGCAAAGGCAGCGAACAAAAATTCAGTATTAGGTGAAGGGGTACCTATTTGCAAAACCACCGATAACATTGATTATATTCCATCCCAATTAGATTCTAGAAAATATTTATTTGTTCGAGAGCTCCAAAGTCTTCTGTAGCAAGTCCTCCTGCTTCTTCACGGATACCCGCTGATTAAGCAACAGAAGAAATAGTGCTGCAAATGCCACTAAAGATACCAATAATATCTTTGNCATTATAGGTTCCAAAGCTCCTGATTCTGCGAATGGCCCTACAACCGCCGACGGATGTATTGAACGCCACCACTGTACCGAATAATAAACGATAGGAACATCAATAAAACCNATAATACCTATAGCGGCAGCNTACAAAGACCCTTGTGATCTATTTGGTGCGTATGATCTGACCATAAGATANGCAACNTAAATAAGCCACAGGATTAAAGTTGTNGTTAGCCGNGGNTCCCATGTCCACCACACNCCCCAGACAGGCCTNGCCCACACCACNCCAGTTAGCAGAGTCACTGAAANAAACACTACNCCGACCTCGCCAGAAGCNTACGCAAGTCTATCCCAATGATCGGACCGTTTAACNAAATAAATAATGCTGAACACAAACACCAGAAAAAANCCTAAGAATGCCATCGCTGCNATAGGGACATGTATNTAAAATATTTTCTGTATATTTCCTAATACAACATCAAGTGGGGCAACCCAGAATATAAGGTACAAATCGACGATCATCAAAATAATGCATAGAAACGCCAAANCATACGATATCTTAGTTTGAATATTTTTTAGTTCCAGACTAGGCAAAATTCATCACTCCTGCATGACAGTTCCAAACAGCCACGGACATATTAGCAAAAATAAAGCGTCAAATATAATTATAAAAGGCAACCATTTTCCTATTCCAATGAATTGACCAGAGATAACTTCCGACGTTATTTCTACCGCAGCTATCAATAGTGGTATAACCATAGGAAAAAACAATACTGGAAGCATTACTTCCCTGGACCTAGTCTGTACAGCGATGGCTGAAAATAAAGTGCCCAGAGTGGTGAATCCCAAAGTAGTCAACAAAACTGTCACGACTAATACGATGGAAAACATCCGAATATTCATCATGATTGTCAGAGCAAATAACAAAGCTATTTCCACCACGAACATAAATAGGCAGCTGCTAAGAACCTTGCTGATGAAGATAGCATCTCGGCTAATCGGGGACAGCAATAAACCTTCCAAACCGCCCTGTTCACTTTCCCGAACAAACGCTCGGTTCATTGTCAATATGCCTGCAAAAGCAAAGGAGACCCATAGTATGCCCGGTGCTACATGATNAGCGATATTAGGAGAAACGTCTAACGCAAAATTAAATAAGACTATCAACAAAAAACCAAATATTGGAACTGATACAAGTATATCCTTACCTCTGAATTCCAATAAAAGGTCCTTTTTAACCATTATAAAAATAGATTGTATATTCTTAGACATTAGNAACGAAANCCCTATCTACAGTGCACACATTACNAAGACCGTTTATCAACTCAGGTTNGAACATCGTTAATCCGCCCGTCAGATAATACTAGTGNCCTGGTGGACCAACNCGAACCGATATCGGCACTGTGTGTAGTCATTACTACAGTCCGACCTTTCTCAATCCATTNAAATAATATCTCTTTTAACTTATCCCTTGAGTCGACATCCAAACCAGACTCCGGCTCATCTAAGAGTAATACCATTGGGTCGTGTAATATGGCTCTAGCAATGCCCAGTCTTTTCTGCATACCGTGTGATAAAGTGCGCACTTTACTATCAGACTTGCTTTCTAGCCCTACTAATTCTAGACACCTACCCACACTAGCCTGTACGTCCTTCAAACCATACATCCTCGAATAAAACTCCAAATTTTCGGAGGCTGTCAGATCNTCGTACAATAAACCNTGGTGACCCACTACACCTATAGATCGCCGAAGTTCCTTAGGTTTGGTTCTACTATCATATCCTGCTACGATGACAGTTCCAATATCAGGCCTGACTCTAGTAGATAAAANACGTAGAAAAGTAGTTTTGCCCGCACCGTTCGATCCAAATAAAACTATTAACTCTCCCCAGTTTATTTCTACGTTTAAACGGGATAAAACAGGCGCGTTCGCATAAGTCTTAGACAAATCGTTAACTATAATAGCTTTTTGAGTCATAATATCTTGTCAGGCGAAATGGTAATAGGAAAACCCCTTNTAAACCAAAACTTNTAACATTCGTTCAATAGATGCACATCTGTAGATGAATGTCTTAGTATCCGTTATTCAATTTTAGCCTATGGATGTTTAATACTGATACCACCATCAACTCCCCAAGTCTGCCCAGTAACATATTCAGCGGCAGGCGATGCTAAAAATACTGACAAATAACCGATCTCTTTTAGTCTGCCAACTCTCCCTAAAGGCACTTGGGTTTTAGCTCCTTCGTCACGAGCTTGGTATTCAGATTNAGACATTTGAGCAGGATCAGGGAAACTTCCCGGAGCAATNGANTTAACCCTNACGCCAAANGGNGCCCACTCTTGGGCTAAGCATTCAGTTAATCGCATTACACCGGCTTTGGAAGCATCGTATGCAGCAGATTCAGGCCGTCCTCTGAAAGCTGCCCATCCTGAAATATTAATAACGTTTCCCTTACGCCTATCTAACATATGTCGACCTATAGCTCTACACCCTTGGAAAGCTTCGGTAAGGTTGATATCAACAATAAAATGCCATTCCTCATCNCTCATACCTTCTAAATCACTCCCCGGTAATTTTACAACCGGCTTCCGGATAGCATCACCTACACAATTAACCAAAGTGTCTATTTGACCAAATTCTTTGAGAGTAGCAGATACAATATCATCCATATCAGCAGATTTTGTTGCATCCCCAGTCAAGGCCAAGCCGTTCACTCCAAATGCACNTATTTCTGACACAACCTGCGCTACACCAGTATCTGTAAGGGCACTAACCGCCACATCTGCGCCTGCTTCAGCGAATGCCAAAGCAACTCCTTTTCCTATCCCGCGTCCCGCCCCNGTTATCAATATTTTTTGCCCAGACACATCAAATACATCTAAACTCATGTCAAAATCTCCATAATCTTACCGTCACTTGCCGACAGCAGATCTAGCTTTCTGATCTTTCTGTNGAAAATGAGGTATTACGTATTTACCAAACAATTTTATGGAATTCATAACTTCTTTATGGGTAGCATGGCCAGCCTGAAATATAGGCATAACTTCATCAACACCCATTGATTCAAACTCTTCAATGACTCTGATGCAGTCGTCAGGATTNCCGACGCAATACCCACCACCAGCCAACAAATCATCTTGCGATGGCGCGCTCTGTTGTTGCGGGTCTTGTGAAGGGCCACCACCACGCACAGCCCCTCCNCTAACNTAGAATTGATATTCAGGNGGGACTCCGTCAGGATCCACCCCTGCCCATTCCAAAGCGAATCTTTGCTTGCTCTGATTCAGATACCAGCTAGCAACATCTGCTCCCTTTTCTCTAGCTTTTTTACCATTCTCATCACAGAAGCCAATTGTCGAAGCTACCACCTGTTTATTTAAAAAATGACCTACCGGATTAGCATTCTCTATAGAATCATAATAAGCATCTATTAATAATCTAGTCTTGTCCGTTCCACCCAGAGTATTGACTAGGCAACCTAACCCTAAATCACCCGCCATTCTAAAAGTATCTTCCTGAGTACACGCCATCCACAGCGGCGGATGAGGTTTCTGTATTGGTTTTGGGATTACCTCTCTAGGGGGAATACTCCAATGCTGCCCTTCATGAGAAAAGACTTCCTGAGTCCACATTTTTGGCAGACANTCAAGCATCTCTGTCATCATGCTCTGAGTCTGTGATACATCAGAGCCAAATGGGGTAACCTGATATGGGCCCTTTGTCCGCCCAACTCCTACGTCCACACGTCCATTGCTAAATATATCNAAGGTAGCGACACGAGCAGCCACGTGCANCGGATGGTGTACTGGCGACAGAACCACCCCAAATCCTAAGCGCATTTTAGATGTTCGTTCTGCCATAATTGCCAATGTAACTTCTGGAGCGCTCGAATGGGCAAACTCTGTCAGAAAGTGGTGTTCAACTAGCCATACATGTTCGAACCCCATTTCTTCAGCGTAAGTTACTTGTTCAACTGCCTGCCATAAAGTGTTGTATTCAGCATCTGGGCCCCATGGTTTTGGCATTTGCAATTCATAAAACATACCAAAGCGCATACGTTTCACCTTCTATGGCATCTTGCCGTTAAATACAATTGGGAGTGTATTGCATCCCAATGAGTGGGTCAATCAAACATAGGAGCATTCCTTTTGACCTTACCCTCGGTACAAGCTAGTATTCATCTAACCCATCAAGAGAGAACACCAACGCTTAATATAACGTGAAGTTATGGGAGATGATTAATGAAAGCTGTATATATAGAAGAACATGGAGGCTTAGAAGCTCTTCAATATGGAGACCGTCCTGATCCGGAGATAGGACCAGGGGAGGTATTGATAAAAGTTGGAGCTAGTGCACTAAACCGGCTTGACATTGGGCTTAGAGTGGGCAGATCTTATAGCGGAAACCTTCCGCGCATCATGGGGTGTGACATAGCCGGAGAGGTTATCCAGATTAGTCCAGACGCAAATACGAGTTTGCAAACTGGGGATCGAGTTATCCTAGACAATAGGGTTAAATGCGGAGTATGCNAAGAATGCATTCAGGGGTCAGATAGGTACTGCGGTGCTCAAAAAAGATTTGGGGTGGACCTAGACGGTGGCCATGCCGAATACATCAATGTGCCGGCGATGAACGCATATACCATTCCTGACACCATGACTCTAACGGAAGCTGCAGCCCTACCGTTAGCAGCCCACACAGCCTGGCACTGTCTGATTACTCAAGGCCAAATTCAACCATGGGATGACGTTCTGATACATGCCGCCAGCAGCGGAGTCGCTAGCATGGCAATCCAAATTGCCAAAATGATAGGGGCACGGGTTATAACTACAGCAGGAGTTGACTGGAAAATAGCCAAAGCCAAAGAACTAGGCGCCGACGACGTAATAAACTACAGAGAGACTAAAAGTATTAGTGAAGAAGTAAAANCATTAACCAACGGCAAGGGTGTCGACTTGGTCTTTGATGTAGTCGGGGCAGACGTTTGGGAAGAGAGCTTACTTTCATTGAAATCTGGAGGGAGGCTAGTAATTACTGGCGTCACATCTGGCGCCCGTACAGAAATGAATCTTTCCATACTTCAGGGAAAACCCCTTCATCTTATGGGAAGTGGTAGCAGAAGCAGGAAATCGTTTGCAGAAATGATGAAAGTCATCAATCAAGGTTCTATACATGGAATAGTAAGCCAAGTATTCCCGCTAGAATCTGTTGCTGATGCACACCATACAATGGAAGATAGAAATTTCTTNGGGAAAATCGTCATTGANAACTAGNCCNGCCTAGACAGTCAATTAATTGTAGCCAAAGTGATACAAACTAGTTAGAATACCCGATGCACATAAGCAAGTATGAAACGCCAGTTTATGTAATGTCAAATATTCTTGGGAGAAGAAGATAATATGAAGATTGCCCGATATTTAGCACACGGCCAAATAAGTTACGGCGTCGTGGAAGGTGATTCTGTAAAACAACTTAGCGCTAGCCCTTTCGAAGATTACACCATCACTGACCATACCCACAAACTCTCTGAAGTGAAAATACTTGCGCCCTGTATCCCACCAAAAATACTGGCTATCGGATTGAATTATTCAAGCCATTTACACGANAGACCAGGTCCAACTGAGCCAATGGTGTTCTTTAAGACCGCTATATCCGTCATTGGGCCTGACGATACTATAATTCGACCGAAGGATACGGCCAGGCTAGACGCNGAATGTGAACTAGTAGTAATAATAAAAGACACATGTAGAAATGTCTCTAAAGAAGACGCTATGAGCCACGTATTAGGATATACATGTGGAAATGATGTGAGTGCCAGAGATTGGCAACGAGAAGACCGGAACTGGTGGAGAGCTAAGTCCTCCGATACATTTTCTCCAGCTGGCCCTTATATAGTTGATGATATTGACCCAAGTAACGTACGTGTAATGACTAGAATAAACGGCACAGAAGTACAAAATGAGAGCACGTCATACCTAATATTCGACATACCGACATTAATATCATACTGTTCAAAATTTATGACCCTTGAGCCCGGGGATATGATCTACACAGGAACNCCTGGCGAGCCAGGAGAAATGAAAGACGGAGACGTATGTGAAGTCGAGATAGAGGGGATCGGCATACTGAGCAATCCAATCAAGGTTGCCTGATGCATAGGAAACCTAGGCAGATTCACAATATTAATTAAATGGCCCTAAAAATCACTAGTTGGCCTGAGAGTTCCTGACGCCTGACTCTCAGGCCAGACCAATTCCATAGATCCATTCTGCCACTGAACTAAAGGCATTGATCTATTAATAGGTTTCCCTGACATCGGATCAACCTTAAACCGTCCGAAAAAAGTCGTAAAATCTGCATCTACTGCAACATCTCTCAATATATTTTGGCTTAAAGAACCCGCCATCTCAATGATATGTTTTACGACTACCCCTACCGAATATGCCTGGACCATCGGGTAATCTACAGGCATCTCTGAGTTTTCTAACAAGGAAGAAATNACATCTGAATTATTGGGGCCAACATCCACTGTATAGAAAACATCTTTATGCCACTGAACCGGCCCGACAAAACCGTNAGCGTCTTCTTCAAGGACCTCTGCGAATCGACTAATTCCTGCAACAACGAAAACACACAACTTAATAGCTGATTTAGATTTGCTATCTATAATTTTTTTCGCGATCATAAGATCCGGTTCTATCCTGCCTANGCAAATCAGAATATCAGGCTCGCAGCGCATCACTGAGTTCAATAAATCATCAATCCCAAANTCATGAGGATCATATTCNCATGATAGAACGTTACTAAACCCATANTCATCCAGCTCCCGGCACACTCCGGATGAAACTGATCTCGAGAAACGCCCTTTGTTCGCAACTATAACCGCATAAGTGCTAGCATCCGAAATATGAGTTTTCACAGCGCAAGGAAGACCAGAAAGATATTCTTCTGCCGATGTTAAGACCCCCATCACATATTTATAACCCTTCTGATAAATATCATCGGAGGATCCTCCTTGATTCCATAAAATCTTATGGTTAGTATCCGCTACACTGGCTGCTGCTATAGAAAGACTACTACCGTATGGTCCAATCAATATATCTACTTTGTCTTCTTCAATAAGTCTCGTCACACAGTCTCTAACCGATGTTAATCTACTATGATCATCATAATGNATGAGAGAAACCGGTAATGTAGCACCTTTATCTTTTACAAAAATACCACCTTCGCGATTTACATCTCTGATCCAGGATGTAACACCATGTAAGGCCTGAGCCCCTTGTACATTGAANTCCCCAGACAGCGATGCCGGCATCCCAAAAAGTATGACATTCTCAGAAGACTCTTGCATAGACTACAACCATATGTGGAGGCTCAATTTTATTTTGGTGCTTTAGCCTTAAAGATACCAAATGAACTTGTATAGCCATGTAGAAAAGTAGTTCCACTTACCGGTCCGATTTCACCATTGCAGAAAAATCCCCCGAGTGGAACATTACCCAATGATGTGTGAAAAATCTCCGTATCGTGATTCGGAGTGCCGTACAAATATTGNCCGCGACCTAAGCATGAAAATAGAAGTGCCCCAGATAAAGCATTCTCTCTGTTCTCAGATGAATACCTGTTTAGGACTGCCNATATATCCGCTGAGGAAGTTTCAGCATCCCTAAGATGGAATTGNACCAACTGCCCTTCTTTGAGCATCTCTCCAATAGCCAAGACACCCGTATTTTCATCCATGCCCATCACATTGCGGATCAGAAAATCCCCTTGTTGAGGTAAATCAATCATTTCATCCATCACTACACCCAAGAATAACGAGGTCCTCATCAAATTACGATCCCTATCATCAAGTGATTGAAACAACTCCCTCAAAACATTCATTGGTGTTTCATCATCTAGCTTCAGTAACATATTCTGTCGACTTTCAGTAATCCTCATAGTGNTTCCGATTGGCCTGCACCCCTGCGCCACTACTGTATCTACTTGTACGTTGCCAGTAAGTGCTACACCTATGGCACCATCCCTATATACGGCACTGCCTAGGAACAAAGCATTCTGGCCATGCTGTTGACCACCACTTGCCAAACCACCTATTTTAGGAGAATCACCGAATGCAAAGTCCAAACCGAGGATTAAATTCTGACACGGAAAACTCATAGGATCTGCCAGGATGATAAACTGCGGGTCAGCACTTTTAGCAACANTAATAAGATCCTGCCAGGTGTCAGGTCCCGAATCCAAGTCGGGCAAACTGTCAGGGGCAAGATAAAAAGGACTAATATCGACTCCGGGTAAACTCGCTACCGTCAGAGAAACAGCAGGGGCCTGCTCTACTTCGATTCCGCCCCCGATTATTCCGCCCCCCGAACACCCCAGCAAATTGCAGTCTCCTAATTTCTCATACACTAAACTTGGGATATCTTCATATGCACCTGAATAGTGAGGCGATACAAACAAACAGGCAAAGTTAATCTCGTCATCCCCAATATCAGTTTTTANGCTCAAAACACATTCAGATATTGCATCTTCTATAACAGGNGCACTAGAGATTGCCGAAGACCACTTCATATTCATACCCTCAAATAATCATTCAATAAATAATGGAGAAAATTCACTCCATTNTCAGGCTATACNCTCTCANTCGTTGAAACTTTTGGCACGATTAATCACCGGATTNGGAGCNGGGTCAACGCCTCGTACCAAGGCTAGATAATAACTAACATAGTCTCCCAACGCTAGCATATTCAAAATTTGGCTCAACNTGCTGTGCGAATCACCCTCAATNGTCTNAAAAGGTATTTCATATTCAGAAAGCATTTTTCCCAAAATATCATACCTTGATAGAAGTCGATCATCTCCGNTGGATGGCCNAAGNAGTATNANGAATNTTTCNNCNTTATGATCACTAGCATACGCTTCAATACTGTTGTGTAATAGTTCTGGTATTGTTTCATAAAATGCCCACNACTTTGAGTTTTCATTTATTTGNGTCTTCCACCGCCGCGCCATACCCGTGAATATACCCCCGCCATAGATTACAGGTGATTTCGATAGACAGTTCGTCGCCAACTGCTTTGCAAGATTGGTTTCATAGGATACATCTTCTTTCAACCCATTTACTGTCGCTGTTAAAAATGCAATGGAATCTCTTACGTCATCCCCATCTACTGAGATTATCCCAAGTCGAGAAAGTGCACCCAGAAGCAAGACCAAGCTATACGCCACAGCTGATCTTGGCTCAGATGCCAAATCAACTGTAAGAATCATCTCGTTTTTAGATTCGGCCTTACTGACTAGAGCACCTCCACTTCCTATGACTAAAAACTTCGCTCCATAGCTAGCAGCTTCATCGTATAGTGCCAATGTTTCCTCAGTCTGCCCTGAATAGCTACATGCCACTACCAAAGTAGAACTATCTATCTTCATAGGCAAAGAGAAGTCTCTGACAACGGATATAGGTACCGTCTTCTGAGCAGAAGCCATGTCTATAAGTAGATCGCCCGCTATAGCAGATCCACCCATGCCAATGATTACAACATTTTTAATTTCGCGACTATCGATATTGACTTGTAAAAGCTTAGTCTTAGACCAGGCTTCTATACATTGACCTGGCAAACGGAACAATCGGTCCCGGAGACCAGAAACATCAATTGAGGGATACAGAGACTGATCATCTAATAGACCTTGCATGTACCTATCACTCGTCTCGGAATCCATTCGCACTCTCTCCCATCGAAATGTTTGTAGGATTTCTCGCTATATTCGAGAATATAAATTAATTTCCTCAATTCGATTACATTATATATAATATTCAGTAAACGATGATTGCCAAACAAAAAACTTAATCATCATCTAAAATATTAGTAATTGGAAGAATACCTCTAAAAATATTGACAATAAGTTCTGTCTGCAATAATCTATTCTTACCTTATAATCACTACTAAACTAGTGATTAATTCGAGCTATTTTATATAGCTGGCATTCCTCATATTAAACAACATAAATAGGCTTAGAGTAGGAGGAGCACATGGCTAACAACGACATCGCGTTAATGACACACTTGCTGCGCCGCGCTGGATTTGGTGCTAGCAGAGCCGAAGTAGAGTCAAGGTCAGCTCAAGGATACGAAGCTACAGTAGAAGAGCTATTGAATCCAAACGATCACCCTGGTATAGAAGAAGATCTTCTGTTCAGGTATCAACCCGCTTATAACGAACCAGCAGCGATAGAAACCAATGTCCAGCAGTGGATGTACTACATGATCAACAATCCGAGGCAATTGCAGGAAAAAGTTGCCTTATTCTGGCACATGATTTTCTGTGCAGGTCATAGCAAGATTGATAGTGGTCAAGAAATGGGATTAATGATCAAGATGTTTAGAGAAAACGGTATGGGTAACTTTAGAGATCTACTCATGCTGCTCTCAACTAGCCCAGGCATGATCTACTATCTCGACAACTCAGAAAGCCACAAAACCGCAGTAAATGAGAATTATGGTAGAGAATTACTGGAATTATTCTCAATGGGTGTTGGAAAAGACGAAGAGTTTAATTACAGCGAGGACGACGTAAAAGCATGCGCCCGAGCATTCACAGGATGGAACATAGCGCCATCATATCCTCCTTTCCCATATGGTAGAAGTGCCTGGGAATTCAGATTCGACCCTGCAGACCACGATGAGTCAGACAAGACATTCCTAGGTCAGACTGGAAATTGGAATGGCGAAGATATCCTTGACATGGTATGTGGGCAACCAGCCACAGCAAGATTCGTAGCAAGACACTTATACAATTATTTCGTTGCAGACGAAGTTCCAGTACCCTCTTGGAGGCAAACACCACCTAAAGATCCCGAACTGATAGAAGCCCTAGAGGCGGCTTATTTCGAGTCTAATTACGACATAACAGCCATGCTTAGGGTTCTATTCAATTCAGAGTCTTTCAAAAATGCCCGCTATACTAAAGTGAAAAATCCTGCCGAAATGGTTGTGAGCACACTACGTCTAGTAGGTGATCACCAAGATATAAAACCGGGGCTATTTGAGATATCTCAAGAGCCAAAATATATGGGAATGGATTTGATGAACCCACCAACTGTTGAAGGTTGGCATACAGGGCACGAGTGGATCGACAGTGGGACCTTGGTAGAGCGCATTAATTTCGCATCAGACTACTTAGGTCAGACAAACTTACCCGGCGTTAAGGGCATCGTTGACCGTCTAATGTCCGAAGGAGAGACAATATCTCCTAAACAATTCGTTGATGGCTGCCTAGATCTAGTTGGACAACTTCAGGTAACTGACGAGACTTATGGCGAACTAGTATCTCACGCAGAAAGAGAAGGCAACTTAACGCACACGTCAGAAACGGAACAACAAGATTTCGTACGCCGATCTGGTGAGATGCTACAAATGATAGCCGCGACGTCTGAATACCAGTTTGGTTAAAAAACTTAGACAATAAATTGACGGAGGTAATAATGGTCTCTAACAAAAAGGACAACGTATTAGCGGTACTTTCTCTATCCGGTGGGAATGATGGGCTAAACACCGTCATACCAATGAATAATGGTTTATACAGAGATTTTCGACCAAATCTCGGGATCGCAGAAGAGCAGATCATTCCTCTTAAGGACCCTAAAACTGGGAAGGATACCGGGTTTGGGTTCCACCCCAGCATGGCCCCGATGATACGGTTCTGGGAAGAAGGGAAAATGGCTATCTTCCTTGGCATTGGATATCCCAATCCAAGTTATTCACACTTCCGATCGATGGATATCTGGCACACATGTGAACCGGATAAGATAGGAAATGAAGGCTGGCTTGGCCAAGCACTTAAAGAATTAGATCCAAACGCAGAAAATGTCCTGACTGGAGTTAATTTCGGCAGAGGGCTTCCCAGAGCACTTGCTAAAGAGGGAGTTCCTGTCGCTTCGGTCGGTGATCTTGAAACATACGGTTTGCTCACAGGCATACAAGGCGAAGACCAGAGAACAGAAGCACTAGATGTATTTGGAAGGATGTACAGTCCTACGATTGGCACTGGATACGCACTCGATTACATCAGGCGAACAGGGACTGATGCGCTAAAAGGGGCAGATATACTAGCAACGGCACCAGGAATGTACAGTTCAGACGTTGAATACTCTGCAACCGCAGTCGGTCAATACATGAAAAACATCGCTCAGACTCATTTGGCAGGCTTCGGGACAAGGGTGCTGTACACTACATCTCCATATAACGGCTTTGATACTCATGCTAGTCAAGCGCAGGCACACTCGGGACTATGGACGGATGTATCAGCAAATGTAGAAACATTCGTCGATGATCTAAGAGGCCACGACGCCATGGATAATGTCACATTACTTATGTTCTCAGAGTTCGGCCGACGTGTAGGTGACAATGGTTCTGGTACAGACCACGGTGCTGCAAGCGTAGCGTTTGCCATAGGGGAACACGTCAAGGGTGGCTTCTACGGCGACTACCCATCATTGGATCAGGATAAATTGATCGAAGGTGGGAACCTAGAGCACAGCATGGATTTCCGTGAAGTCTACAGTACTATATTAGAAGACTGGCTCCATATAGACCCAGTACCAATAGCTGGAAACTTTACTAAAGTCAACTTCTTATAAACAACGAAACGACACACTAAATGGCCGAGTGAATCAGTATTATTAACGCGCTCGGCCAGACAAATAGAATAAGAGGTAACAATAATGAGCACCCATTTATTTGGTCTCACTGACAGAACATTTTCTTATAGTCACTCAGTTGGAAGAAACGAGTTTGCAGGGACCGGCTTTCGAAACCCTGTAGATATGGCATTGGGAGCTGATGACATTGTTTACGTGATCAACAGGGCTTATGAAAACAGGCCGGACGGCGTCAGAATAACCGTCTGCACTATAAATGAGGATTACGTTACAGAGTTCGGTTCATACGGTGAAGGAGACGGGCAGTTTATATGGCCTTCATCGATTACATTAGATAAAGATGAGAACATATACATATCCGACGAATGGCTAAACCGAATAACCGTATACGACAGTAACGGAGAATTCCTTCGCAAATGGGGAGAACAGGGATCAGAACCCGGTCAATTGGACGGTCCCGCAGGCCTAGCAATCTCGGGGAATAGCATCTACGTATCCGACAGCCGCAACAACCGAGTACAAAAATTTAGTCTAGATGGCAAGTTTGAAAGCAGTTTCGGCGAGCAAGGGGAAGGGCCAGGGCAATTTAATATGCCTTGGGGAATCGGTTTAGACAAAGACGAAAACATCTACGTCACTGACTGGAGAAACGACAGAGTCCAGCAGTTTGATCAAGCAGGACAATGGCAGGCTACATTCGGAACCTCAGGGACCGCTGTAGGCCAGTTTAACCGACCCAATAGCGTATCAGTTGACAAAGACGGTGACATCTATGTATCTGACTGGCTTAACGACAGGATACAAATCTTGGCCCCTGACGGGCGATTCATAACCCAGTTAACCGGGGACCACGTATTATCGCAATGGGGTAAAGACAAAATGGTATCTAACCCCGACATGATAAGGCAACGTCACCTAGCCATAACACACAGCGGTGATTTCGATAAGAATTTCTCGCATCCCACGGCGGTTAAGGTCAATACAGAAGGTCAAGTAGTGGTCCTTGATTCTACTAGGGGTAGATTGCAGATATATAACAAAAATTCCGAACCAGTACTGATCTAGACTGGCTGACGTTATCAGCAAGCAAAAAATTAGAGTCTGTGTACGCAGACTCTAATTTTTTATTAATGCACAATCTTTCCGATTATTCGGGGCCTTCAGGCATCCCAGAATCAATCCACACAATTATCTCATTTACCTCATCTCTGCTTACAAATGGCCCACGTAGCGGCATTTTCCCAAAAGTTCCACAGCCTCTGGCAAGCGACTTAACTAAGTGGGTATCTTTACCTGCTAAACCCGGCTCTATCGATCTATAGCCATTCAAGACAGACTCCTGGAGATCTTTGGCCGTCTCCCAATAGTATTCGTGTATCCCTGGATAAGGTTCTCGTTCCCAACGTTCTTTCCAACGTTCCATAATATTATCGAGGATCTCTTTGACCCTAGGCCAATACACAACGCTTTGTGGTTCTTCAGTCATTTAAATACTCCATGATGATTACCAAAATAAACCGTTGATCGCTAACAAACTAATTAATTGGGGTGATTCTCCATTTTCGCTGCCTTAAGTAACTCCAGCGCATGAGGTAAAACAGGTTTAACGACTTCTAACGTCTGTTTAACCGCCTTCGGGCTTCCGGGCAATGTAAGAATCAAAGTACTTCCTCTTATGCCAGCCACGGACCGACTCAGCATAGCCATAGGGGTAAATTTGAGAGTTTCGGACCTCATACTCTCAGCTAAACCTGGAACTTCTTTATCTATTATGGATAAACACGCCTCTGGAGTAACATCCCGAGGGCCCAGACCTGTTCCTCCTGTGCTCACCAAAATATCTATATCATCTCTATCAGCCCATACAGCCATTTGTCGGGAAATCATCTCTTTATCGTCATCCACGATACAATATTCTACTGTCTCATAATCGGGTTGTGATAATACTTCCGATATGGCTTCACTGCCAGTATCCGTACGATCTCCCGTGTAACCTGAAGTGCTCACTGTCATGATTGCTAATTTATACACTTATCCCTCACGAAAACATAATATCACAATAGTAGAAAATCTAGTGGATTAATATAATTGACAACGTAATACGGTACTTATAAGCGCCATCACCTGATATCTCAATGAGTTGGCGACGTGGCTGCGTGAGTAAGGTGGGGAGCACTTCGGCATCGGTTACGTT
>PBBR01000013.1 GCA_002716645.1 Chloroflexota bacterium | reverse complement strand
TCCTCGGGGTACTTAGATGTTTCAGTTCCCCCGCTTACCTCCTCAACAAGTTGAGGTGAACCGGCTCAACACCGGAACAGGTTTCCCCATTCGGAAATCCCCGACTATGCCCGTTAGACGGCTTGTCGAGGCTTATCGCAGCCTTACCGCGTCCTTCATCGGCCTTTGGTCCCAAGGCATCCACCGTATGCCCTTAATAATTTGACCCACGCTAGGAACTCCAAACTCGATTGGATAATTCCAGCATTACAAAAAGACTTCTTATTCAATTGTTAATGTGCCACACAAAAAGAAAGAGCGGCGGGGCTAAACCCCAAGCCGCTGCTTAGGACCCTTGCCGTACTATTTTTCGGTTAGGTAATGAGCATCCCTTTCAGGAACTCCTTCTAAAGTGTAGAAGCTATTATATGGAGGCTTCACAGTAGAGTCAATAGGTATATTACGTAATTTTCACTAGCTAGGCTCTTCTAAATTTCGGGGCAATTAGCGTTAACAACAGCGCCAAAACTATACCTGACACACCATTTATAACTGCAGTTATCGGCGCTCCAAGTAGACCTGCGATCCACCCGGTATTAACACTGCCCAAGGTATGGGCGGAGATCGCAAGAACACGAACACCCATAATACGTCCCCGATACTCCGGTAAAGCGACTTTGAACATCACAGTGACTATCAGGGCAATTGAAGCTGAGAATGCCATTCCAGACAACAATAGAATACCGAAGGAGGTCATGAAATTACGAGAGACAGCAAAACCAATCATCGTGGCATGCCATACTAGTACTGAAATAATCAACAATAGCCCCGTTCTTTTCAAATCTCTGATTGACGCTAACCATAATGATCCCAACAATCCACCTAACCCAAAAGCCGCAGTCAGAACTCCTAGCCCGGCTGCTCCTGTCCCGAGGACATCTCTCGCGAAAACCGGAAGTAGAGTAAAATGAAATGGAAATCCCGTTAAATTGATAATAGCCGCCAAAACTAGGGCTGCCCATATGACTTCCTGTTTCTTAACGTATTTCAAGCCTTCGACTACCGTAGACCACACAGAAGTATCACTAACCCCAGATTTGACTCTGACAGTGCTGACAAACAAGGCACAGATGCCTGCCATAGTATGCAAACTCAATACAAGCATGTAAGCCCCTTGGGGACCATATCTTTCAAACAGGACGCCACCAGCCAAAGGACCCAATATTAAAGGTACATTCATGCCCATATTTGTTAAAGCAACTGCGCTGGGAACTTGATCCTGAGAAACGGTGTCAGCAGCCAATGATTGAACTGTAGGCATTTGAAAAATTCTGGCAAGCCCGACGGACAATGTTACAGCAAATATATATACTACCTCATGAGGTTCATCTAATGAGTCCGTGATAATCAGTACCAGCATCAACAACCCGGTTGCTGCCACAGTAAACTCGACTATAGCTAGCAACAAATTTCTGGGCACTCGGTCAGCTATCGCACCAGCAAAAACAGCCAGAGGGTTCATAAATAATCGCGCGGCCGTAATAAGACCAACTAGAAAAGGAGAGTCAGTAAGAGTAAGCACAAACCAGCCCAGAACCAATGCTTCCGTTTGATTACCCATCGCACCCATCATGTTGGCTGACCACACGAGAGCAAAATTGCGTTGCCGCAATATCCGCATAGGATAGGCTACCTGTTGATACAGATTAGAACGATTCAATTATCTGTCGTTTCTAATAAAATGTTGTTTACTTCTCTATGGTGATTACTAGACTTCATCTATCCCTTGGACTGAGCTATACACTCTGACAATAGGTCAAAGGCGGCTCTAACAAAAACCCACATATTGGCTTCTCTATCGCTTTCTCCGGTCTCAACTGTCAAGCTACGCTCAACTGGGCCCGACACAGCAATACATGCGTGGCCTGCTGAATCTCCATACCTATTTCCAGTAGGCCCACTAGCTCCTGTTTCACTTAACCCCCAAGTAGTACCAAGTTCCTCTTTGATGGTCCTTGCATTCAGCACAGCATATTCCTCGGTACTGGCGCGCATGCCAGACATAGTGGAATCCGGAACCTGCAATAACCCCTTGTGAGAAGTTCTAGTATAAACAACAGCTCCACCAACATAATAATCAGAAGCTCCTGCAATAGATACTAGGCAAGCCGATATAAGCCCTCCACAGGAAGATTCCGACACAGAAATCGTCTGACCTGATTCCTTAAGAATTCTCGCTATTTCGTTAGCTGTAACATTCAAGTCCGGCATATATTTAATTCCTCCTTAACTTACAATACAAAAAATACAACTGACATCTCTACTGATTTTTGAATATTGGCTTACGTTTCTCAAGAAAAGCTTGCACAGCCTCTTTATGATCTTCGGTCTGCCTCATATGATCCTGAGCGATTCGTGCCACATCAAGATGGTCTGAAAAATTACTGTGCATCCCCTGCTGAATTAGATATTTAGTTATCGAATGAGATTGGCTCGGACCTTGCGCTATTCTACAAGCTAAATCTATGCTTTTATCCATCATCTCTTGATCATCATATATTTTGCTAACTATCCCCATACTATGGGCCTCTGCAGCTGATATACGGTCACCAGTATATTGCAGCAAAAAGGTATTACTCGACCCAATAAGTCTAGGTAATTGCCAACAACTCCCATCTGCAGGTATCAATCCACGTGACACGAATGCTTCTGAAAATTCTGATTTCTCAGAAGCTATTCTAATATCACATGCCAGAGCCAATCCCATCCCGGCACCTATCGCATGTCCATTGATAGCCGCAATGGATGGCTTTTGCAGGTTAAACATTCGAAGTACTACCTGCGGCACATCGTACCTAGATGCCTGATTTCTTTGGCCTAGTTTCGCATCCATTACACCCCAAGGTAGAGAGCCACTTTGGCTAGATAGTGATTCCTTATCTATTATTCTCTGCCTAAAGTTTCCTACGTTCGCTCCAGAGCAAAATGATGGTTCCGTGCCAGTAATAACTAATACACGTTCTTCAGATGTTTCTTCAAACGAATCCAGCCTATCAACAAGCTGCTTACACATTTCAGTACCTAACGCATTTCTCGTCGCTGAATCATCTAATGTAATTATTAATACACCGGATTTGACCTTTGTATGTATGTATTCATGGTCACTCATTGAGATCTTCACCCCCGGCAAATTCGGGTTCAGTGGCAAAAAACTATTTGTGGTAATATTTACCAACCAAGGTCGTTCCAAGGTCGTCCCAAATCAATGGGCACCAGATTAGCACAACTCTAATACACCTACAACATGGAGAAGACCGATGCAAAACGGGAATATTACAGCACTACATATAGCGAGAGTAAAAGGCACTCCATCAGATCCAGTGGACACAGCAACGTTAATCGCCGGATCAGGCATAGAAGGTGATAGAAGCTGCAACCCTGAAAATACTAGACAAGTATTAGTCATGGATCAGGAAACTCTAGAAAAATTTGACCTAGACCCAGGGCAGATCAAAGAAAACATCACTACCTCAGGTTTAGACCTAAGCACAACACAATCAGGACAAGTTTTGTTTGTTGGAGACAGCGTAACACTAGAACTCGTCGGCCCATGCGTGGCATGTGGCAAAATGGATGTTATCCGGCCTGGATTACTGGACGACATTCAAGGTCAACGAGGGATGTTAGCAGTAGTGATAAATGGAGGAGACATTAACGTAGGTGATACCGTACGGATAGAGCCATAATCTTGAAAATCACACTAGATATACAAAAGGGAGCTTTAAGCTCCCTTTTGTATATCTAAATTATGTATGAGGTTTATCTCACCAAGGTTTTTCTGATATTCTCCGCCAGATCGGCAACCTGACCAATATCTAGCCACGTGTCCATTGTCTGATCTACTCGTTCCGAAGACAACGCCAAGCCAGCATTTTGCTTGAACTTATTTTTGATATTTTCTATGCCCCAAGGATTACCATATGCTCCAAGAATATCTCCCCGAGCAGTTCTATGTTCTATAACACGGCCATCTTTCAAAGTGATTCTGATTGGCAATCCTGGTCCGTGATCTGCTAAACCTTCTTCTGCCTTAGCCATCACTCTATTTCGCACTTTACCCATCGCCTCTTGGATTTTCGGATCATCTATTTTCTCTTGACTAAAAGTATCAACACTAACTTCACCATCTACCAATGCTGCAGCGACATTGTACTTTGCACTAAATTTTCCTTTTAGGTCGTCGTCTGGTTCTTCATACAACATCACGATAGATAAAAATGACTGATCCACCTCAGCGTTCTCTACGTCGTCATAGGTAAAGTCATACTCTCTCATCAAGCTAAACAGACTATCTAACATAGCGTGGTTACCACCACAACATGGGTATTTTTTGATCATTAACGCATCTTGTACTCTAAATGGTTTCCCCATGTTGGCCGCCATATCATCCAAATCATATATTCCTTCCCCTAGAACAGTTGCGGCAAACCCGAAAGGGTGTTCTAGTATCTGGTCCCCGGAAGTTAAGCCTCGTTGAGCTAACTGAGCGGCCGTGACACCATCACGACATACCAACCCTGCGTGCAGAGGTTTTGTCATAGTTCCAAAATTGTGAATTAATCCGCCAGCCATCGACCCTGCTATACCAAGAGCAGTAATAGTTTGACTTTGATCTAATTTTAAGAGCTTACAACACGCTGCAGTACATGCGAGACGTCCAATAACTGCGGTCGCATGAAAGCCTTTAGCCATTTGATTATATTTGGTGGTGTGTTGAAGAGCCAATCCTATCTCACAGCCAACTACATAAGCCTCCAACAAGTCCTTCCCAGTAGCACCGATATTTTCCCCAAGAGCTAACAAAGCTGGGAAAATAGCGACGGTAGGATGTCCAAATCCGCCAAAGTCATCAAAGTCCAAAGCATGCCCCATAGTTCCATTGGCGAGCGCGGCATTTGGCAATGAGGTCATTTCTCCGGAAGATAATATTGTCGCCTCAGAAGACCCACCTATATCACTGACATACTGTTTTATTATCTCTCCTACTGGTTGCATGGAGCCAGCGAGGATAACTCCTAACAAATCAAAACATGACTCGTTAGCCACTCTTATAGCTTCAGGTGGAATATCTTCGTACGTAGTGTCTACAATCCATTTGGAAATGGTTTCAGTGGCTCCCATATCAGACCTCCATAATTAACTAAAATCGATCGTACATGATCCGCTATTATATACACTGTTATTACCAATACAAGGTCTTTAACACGGACACGAAATCCAGCATTAACACCATGAGATCGAGATCATGACTTGTACTTGTAGCTACAATCATGAACGTCTATACTACCGCATCATGGATGAGCATACGAACATATCAGACAATGAATTACTAGAACTTCCGCTATTTCCACTCAATAACATTGTATTATTTCCTGGCATGCAGTTGCCTCTGCATATTTTCGAAGAAAGATACAAAACCATGATAAATCATTGTATTGAACATAACACACCGTTCGGAATCCTGTTGATCAAAGAAGGCCAAGAAGTTGGAGAGCCGGCAGAGCCTTTTACTATAGGAACTAGTACACGTATTACGAATTCCCAGACTTTACAAGAAGGAAGGCTAAATATATCTACTACTGGAGAACGACGTTTCGAACTAATGCGAATTCTTGAGAAAACTCCCTATATGACTGGATTAGTCAGATATCTAGACGATTCATCAGATCCAGTACCACAAAATATTATAGATTCCACGCATCAAGAATTCAGAACTTTTTTAGAGCATCAAGCTACAATAGCGGGAGGATGGAATTCCAACGTAAATTTGCCAGATGACGGGCACGAGTTATGTCTGAGAGTGATATCAGCAATCACCGTAAGCATAGAATTACCAGGGGAACTGCGCCAGAAACTCCTCGAAACTGACTCCTATTCTGACCGGCTACAAAAACTTATCCCCATATTGCAGAGGGGCAACGAGATAATGTCCGAACAATCAAGGAAAAGCAATCCCTTCCAAGGACACCGTTTAAACTAGTCAAAATGCAGGGGATTCCATTCTCATAGCCAACAATTACGATTTGGTCAAATCTCCATATAACTTCAAAGCCCCTGATTCAGGAATACAGCCAGAAAATATTTCCGGATGTATCATCTCTGCCATGATCTCCAAACCTGTTACTAATCTCGGCCCTGATCTACTGGTGTATGCACTTGCGTCTATTACATAAACTTGATTGTTCATCACAGCTGGTATTGAGTTCCAGCCTTCTTTATTTGCGAGTATCTCCACATCTTCCAAACCTCGTTTTACGTCAAAGCCACACGGCATAAAGATTATGACGTCTGGCTCAGACAATAGAATCTCTTGCCAGTCTAACTTGAAAGAGCCCGTATCCTTATCTCCAAAGCAATTAACGCCTCCGGCTATTTCAACCATCTCTGGAACCCAATGACCGCCGCACATTAGTGGGTCTACCCATTCTAGCGACAAGACCTTGGGCTTGTGTGGTATCAATTCACATTTTGACTTAATACGTTCTATTCTCTCTGACATCAGTCGAGTAATCTCACCAGCCTTGTCTTCTTTGCCAGTTAAACTACCAACTTTTTTAATGTCCTCGAGAACATCATTAATATATTGTGGGTCTAACGATAATACATTAGGATCTGTTCCGAGTAATGATGACGCCTCAGCAACCTGCCGAGAAGATATGGCTCAAACTTCGCATATAGCCTGAGTTATGAGTAAATCAGGCTCAGAAGCAACGAATACCTCTTCATCTATTTCATATATCCCAAGGCCTTTTTCAAGTCTTTCCGATATAACTTGATTGATCTCTCCACTCGTTGGTTCCGTACCGTCAAACACACTCCTTACTACCCACGGCTTTTCTTTAGCCCGAGGCGGGAAATCACACTCATGCGTAACTCCTTTTAATTCATCCTCCAAACCCAAAACATATACTATTTCAGTTGCACTAGGTAAAAATGAACAAATATTCATGAGGACACTTCCTATAGATTAATTTCCGTGTTACGAGTGGAATACAGCTTGCATTTCAATATATCAGAAAAAAACACCGCTCCGGGAGATTATCCCAGAACGGTGTTAATCAAGCCAGACTTATTTATCTAGTCAGCAGCATGCATCAGAGTTTGTCGTTTTTCTTCCATGCCATCAAGGAATCCCCACCAGGCCTCCAAGGCTGACTGTAGGGCCATCTCAACTTCAGATCCACAGTCATCTGAGGTATTTGCAATAGCTTCTGCTTCCTTGTCAGAGTGATCTTCGTCCAATATGCTATGAACTTCAAAGAATTTTAATGATGAAGGATTATCTAGCCCGTAAAATTCTTTCAAACCATTCATCTTGTCCAAAGCTATTTCTGGTACTTGCGCTTCGTAGGCATACATAACGGCAAGCCCTTCCTGAAATGTCCCCTTGTCACACGTGTTTGAGTAGATATCTAACAAATTCTGTGTAGAGGGCATAATCTCAGAATATTCTACTTTAGATTTATCTAATCCTAATCCTGCACAAAAATCTAACCACATAGCTCTATGGTTATAATCTCCATGTTCTTCGTCCCAAAGATTGTCCAATATGCTTTGCCGTACTTCTCGATCTTCGCATTTCGAATGAATAGCACTTAAATATCGTGGAAAATTAGCTTCGAAGAAATAATATTGCTCCGCATAAATTTGGAGGTCTTCAATAGTTAATTCTCCCGCCTGCCAAGCTTGGTAATAAGGGTGGAGCAACAAAGACTTTGCCTCTATTCGCTCCTCTAATCGCTTGATTAGTGTATTATCCATGACCGTGATCCTCCTCTACACACCTATTTTTTTATATATTTCAATAATACTACACATTCCCAAAAACTAAAAAATCGCTTCACAGAGGATCTCTAACTAGTGATTGGTCTGATATATTTCTGATGTCACTGTTGTATTGGGGGTTGCCACGGCAACCGAACCATACAGCGGTCAACGGCTTTTCCACAATTCAATCAAATTATGAGCCTCATCTTCATCTACGCCCCACATCTCAAAGTGAACCCTTACATTATCATAAAGTGTGACTTCACCTTGTTCCTTTTCAGGATCTCTGTAGGCTTCCACGCTGACATCCATCCAATTCAACGCAATGCTATCTTGCGTGGCCATCCTCTCCACCATATTTACAGCACAAGCAGCTATGCCAGCAAAAAATAATTCTCCTGCACCGACTTCCTCTCCACCAGCATCATCTGCAACCCAATGGTGGTTCCTTGCGTTGCATATCGCACGGCCGACTGAACCAGTGCTATAACTACGGGACTTATACGCTAAGCTTAATTCTGCCATTTGAGACATCTCCAAAATCATTCTTCAGATTAAATAGTTGACTATGTAAGACAATTCCATGCCACACCAACTGATACGACGAACTATATCAGCTTTCCATAATTTATCTCAATGACATTCAGTCCACATACTTTAGCCATCTTATATTAAATAATACTAAGTATCTCCATATCATATATAATATGCGTATATTCGACCAGAAGATGCAAGAAACAAACAGATTTTTATATAATCCAAGAATAATTAATGATTCTGGCAAACTTCAGAGGTGATAATTGGTTGCAAAGGTAGCTATACGATTGGTAGCAGCAATTGTATGCGCGCTGTTGGGCTGGATATTATCCGGCTATGTGGTTTTACCACCCAGCTTCTTTAATCCTGAATGGCCATTAAATCTTGTACTATCTGGTGTCGGAGCTATTATAGGAGCTACAATAGCTCCTTATGTCATACTGCAGCCGATTCGATACATAACAATCACTGTCAACAACTCTCCTGGGTCTATGTTGCTATCAGGTATCCTAGGGTTACTACTAGGACTAATAGTTGCATCTCTATTTTCGATCCCGTTCTATACATTGGATGGATGGCCTAAAATCATAATTCCCATGGTTCTAACTGGGACTCTAGGATTGATTGGCATATGGATAGGTATACAACGGTCCCGAGATGTTCAAAGCATATTCCCATCCCTAGAAACCGCTAACGCAAGAAGCATTACAAAATCAAATGCATCTACAAAAGTCCTGGTAGACACCAGTGTGATAATTGACGGCCGAATCGCTGATTTACTAACCACAGGGTTTATGGAAGCTACTTTTGTCATACCAAGATTCATTTTGGATGAACTCAGACACATTGCTGATTCCAGTGACCCACTTCGTCGAAACAGAGGAAGAAGAGGCCTAGAAATACTAGGTAGGCTGCGCAGGGAAGATCACATACAACTAGAAATAATAGACGTGGGTGTCAGTGAAGGCATTGAAGTTGATTCTCAATTAGTGCAACTAGCTTTATCAATGAACGCTGGAATCCTCACTACAGATTACAATTTAAACAGAGTGGCTGACGTACAAGGAGTGCAAGTATTAAATGTAAATGAACTGGCTAACTCTTTAAAAAGCATCGTTCTACCCGGAGAAGAACTAGAGGTGCACATCGTCCAAGAAGGAAAAGAGGACGGTCAAGGAGTAGCGTATCTAGATGACGGGACAATGGTTGTAGTTGAGGGAGGTCGACCATATATCGACTCGTTTGCATACGTCGCCGTCACCAGAGTACTACAAACAGGAGCAGGACGGATCATTTTTGCTCACCCAACCAGAAAATAAATCAAACCAATGTGAACAGGCCCTGGCAAACGATAATGAATCTGTACCCACTACTGTTGGAGCAGTGATTGTCGCTGGTGGCCAAAGCACGAGAATGAGTGGCCAAGACAAGACATTTATAGATCTGTCAGGCAAGCCGTTAATTTCTCATACCATCCTACCATTTCAGAAATCTCACGAAATAACGGAGATAGTGTTAATACTACCTTTACACTCTGTAGCAAAAGGAGAAGAGCTTGTTTCACAGCATAAATTCGACAAAGTCAGTGGAGTTTACGCTGGAGGAGATACTAGACAAGAGTCTGTCAGAATCGGGTTGAAATCCCTAAATGCATGTGATTGGGTCCTTATACACGACGGTGCAAGACCATGCGTAAATAGATCTCTAATTAGTGAAGGAATAAAAACAGCCAAACTAAAAGGGTCCGCTGTAGCGAGCGTACCAGTTACAGATACCATAAAGATTATATCCGAAGACAAGATTATTCAGGAAACTCCCCCTAGGGACCGCTTATGGGCATCGCAAACACCCCAGATTTTCGAATACCGCACCTTAATTGACGCACACGACAGAGCTCCAGGTTCTTTCACAGATGACTCATCTCTTCTTGAATATCTGGGGTACAATATCACGGTATTTGAAGGCTCCTATTCAAATATTAAGGTCACTACACCAGTTGATATACCCATTGTGGAGTCTATCCTGAAATCCCAATATGAATAGATTTAATGGAAAACATTGTGCAAGATATTTTTAGGGTAGGAATTGGTTTTGACGCCCATCCACTCAGCAAAGACCGAAAGCTAATTATCGGGGGTGTAACTGTCCCCAACGACACCGGACTGGAAGGCCACAGTGACGGAGATGTTCTAATTCACTCCATCATCGATGCCATACTAGGTGCAAGCAATTTAGGTGATAAAGGCAGTCATTTCCCATCGACTGATGATGCATATAAAAATATATCAAGTTTGATACTACTCAAGAAAACAGCTGATTTACTTGCTGATGCTGATTGGCGGATCTCGAATGTTGATGCTACAATACTCGCGCAAAAACCAAAGCTAGGCACGTTTATAGCCGAAATGCGCAAGCACATAGCTGGAGCTTTATCAGTATTCCCAGATAAAGTCAGCATAAAAGCTACAACAACTGATTACATGGGATTTATTGGCAGAGAAGAAGGAATCGCATGTTGCTGCATCGTGTCAATATCGAGGTAGGATTTTTCCGGTTGCCACTTTATAGTTATCTAAATCGGGCAACTCCTAATTAAGTAAACATAAATTACGCCATATGAAACTTTATAACACACTGACAGGCACAGAAGAACAATTCGTCCCAGCCAACGGCATGGACGTTAACATGTATGTTTGTGGTGTAACACCATATTCATCTACTCACGTGGGACACGCTCTGAGTTATGTCATATTTGATGTACTTAAAAGATATTTGTCTTATTGCGGATACAATGTGAAACATATTCAAAATTTTACTGACGTAGACGACAAAATAATACAAAAGTCACATGACGAAGGGATTACAGAAGATGAATTGGTCACCAGATATATCGGTGATTTTTTCACAACCATGGATGCTCTTAACGTACAAAGAGCCAATGAGTACCCTCGTGCCACACAAGAAATACCAAGAATCATCGAGACTATAGAAGGACTAATCGACAAGGGTTTCGCTTATCCAGTTGAAGGAGACGTGTATTTTAGGGTCACTCAAAGTGGTGACTACGGAAAACTGAGTCATAGAACCCTGGATGGAATGATAGCGGGAGCCCGCATTCAAATTGAGGAAAATAAAGAAAATCCAATGGACTTTGCGCTATGGAAAGGTGCAAAAACAGGAGAGCCCTCATGGGAAAGCCCGTGGGGTCCAGGCAGGCCAGGATGGCACATTGAATGTACTACCATGTCGATTGATAACCTCGGAGTCTCTATAGACATTCACGGCGGCGGTCAGGATCTAATATTTCCACACCATGAAAATGAAATCGCCCAAAGTGAAGCCTATACTGGTGTCAAACCTTTTTCACGATATTGGATCCACAATGGTTTATTGCAATTCGGACAAGACAAAATGAGTAAATCAATCGGAAATCTAGTATCCGTAGAAGAAGCCCTTACTCATTACAGCGCTGATACCCTCCGAGTGTATTTTTTGAGTTCCCATTATAGGAGCCCATTAACTTACAGCGACGAGGGCGCACTAGCAATTGAAAGAAGTATCGATAGGTTTCACTACGCACTATCACTACCTCACGCAGATGGCCCGCCACTCGACTACAGCGAATACGAATCCAGATTCAAACAAGCTATGGAGGATGATATGAACACTCCTCAGGCCATAGCATCATTGTTCGATCTCGCCCGTGAAATCAATCGATCGCAACCCAATGGAATAGATGTTACACAAGCCCAAGACGCACTTCGAAATCTAGGTGGTATTCTCGGATTGACATTCGCATCTAAACAAGTAAATGATGTAGGTGCAGGAGCATTTATACAAATGCTCCTTGATATCAGAAATGAGCTACGCTCGAACAAGCAATATGACTTATCCGATAAGATACGGGACATGCTAATCGAAAATGGGGTGCAAATTGAGGATACGCCAGAGGGCGCCCAGTGGAGTTACACAGTTAGTCGAGAATAACACTGTATCTATACGTCCCTACGGACAACTTTCCCAAAGCATCCAAAATAGACCAGACAAAAGGCTTCACCGTAACAACTAAGTCATACCAAGTATTAACATTACATCATTATGAATAATAAAACTCTGGTAGATTCCCTGATAACTATCTTAGGTAAAGACAGGGTATTATCTCAGGATGCAGATCTCGACAGATATTCCATAGATGCCTTAACACCATTTCGTAGCTTTGGCATAACTCACCATTTTGATCAACTAGCCGATGTTGTTGTCATCCCACAGACCGTTGATCATATCTTACAGATTGTAAAGATCGCTAACGAAACCAACACTCCTATCATTCCCTACGGCAGTGGCACAGGTGTCATGGGGGCTGTCATGCCATTAGAATCCGGGATTATCTTAGATACCAGAAATCTAAACTCCATTATCAATATTAATACACAAGATCGCACCGCCACAGTTGAGTCGGGATTAATCATTGAAAGCCTAGACATAGAGTTAGAAAAGTACAGTTTTAGTACGGGGCACGACCCCTATAGCCATCCGATCGCGACAATAGGTGGTGCAATATCTACAAACGGTGTCGGTTATAAAGCAGGATCGTATGGACCTATGGGGGAACAGGTGATATCCATTGAGGCAGTCCTGCCGTCAGGAAAATTAATCACTACAAAATCGGTACCAAAATATTCTTCAGGTCCGAATTTCAATCATTTGTTCATAGGTACAGAAGGTGTATTTGGAATAATCACTAAAGCTACAATCAAAATATTTCCGATACCCGAGTCAAGAATATTTTCTACTTGGGCATTCAATTCTTTCGAAGACGGATTTATGGCATGCTCGAAACTACATGCATTAGGAATCCGGCCCACCTTGATGGACTTAACTCAAGAAAACGACACAACACTCTTATATCTCCTCCATGAGGGATACGCAGAAGGAGTCTCTGCACAAAAAACTAGAACTGACTCTATATTGCCAGATTTTGGCGGGCGTGATATCGGAACTATAAAAACAGAAGAGTACTGGAATAAACGGCATGATTCTGCACTAAATTACAAGGAGCAAGCTTTAGCACAAACGCGAACCGTGAAATGGAACCGATCTTCAAATAGGTTGTTCGACTATCTTCACATATGCCTGCCAACATCTAAGGTACTCGAATATAAACAGGAATGTGAAACGATATTATCTTCCAGTAATTTCAAGGTTGTTGAATACGCTATATGGAGCAGACCTGAGATGTTCTCTCTCATGATAGAGCCTAAACAATCTCAATCTTCGGCCTCTAAAGAAGAACTATCAGCTATAGTGGAGAAAATACTTCGGCTAGCGCAGAATATGGGGGGCATCATGGAATATTGTCATGGGCCAGGAACAAAATTGAACCACTTGGTGCAAGAGGACATGGGAAGCGCTCACGACACTTTGAAAATTCTCAAGTCGAGTATTGATCCAAACAACATAATGAATCCAAGCAAACTCGGCCTTTAGGCTTCCTATTGAACGACACGATCCTCTAAAAAAAGCCATCTCCACATCTGTAGGCAAATGAAACCGCGTATTGGAATGTTAACATTCTGTAAATTAATAATGATCCTGCATTAATATGCCTTGACATAATACAGTTGGTTCTAGTATATTATATATAGCAATTATATATGGGCTTGAGTATTACATTATCAAATGAACCCGGGTGCGATACTAATTGCGACAAATATTAAGGAGGTTCAAAGAAACCTACTGTGAGTACTTCAGGAGAAGAAACCGATTTAGGAATCCTACCAAAACTCGGGCATCAGATTGCCCTAATATACGACCTGCTATCCGGTCCACCGATGACCGAGCAGCAGCGAATAAACAGAGCCCTCGCTGAGAGTGATGCAATACGAAAATGGGAACGGTTTAGCATATAGAAATAAATAAAGAAGCCCCTGAACATTCAGGGGCTTCTTTATTTAGCAGACAGCATCTTTTGATTAAAATGGCAATTCTACCCCAACGCTCTGCTCAATAGCTTTTTTGTATACCAATTGCGCTGCCGCTATATCTTCCAACCCTATTCCCATGGACTCAAATAACGTAATGGAATCATTGGACGCACGTGCTTTGATTCTCCCGCCAACAACATCCTGCAGTTCAGTAACCATATTCCATCTAAAACTACCTCTTGCTTCCAACCATAGTAAATCACCACATTCCAGCTTAGCTTGTTCTAGGCTGTCAACTACAATTAGGTCAGAGCGTTTCATAGTATCTTCATCTATTTCGCGCCTAAGCCAGTGATTACCGCCAGCAGCATTAACGTGGCACCCAGGGGCTAGGTCTTTTCCTTCAAAAACAGGATCTCGAGCAGACGTTATAGTAACTACTATGTCAGCATCGGAAACACATTCCTGCGGATTATCAACTGCTTCTACAGTCAATTCTAATCTCTCGCTCATCTGTGTAGCGAAGTTATTGCGTCGTTCTTCACGCCTGCTATAAACTTTTGCCTTCTCAATGTTACAGGCACAACAAATCGCCTCGAGTTGTGTACGTGCTTGAAACCCTGACCCAAATATCGCAACCGTACTCGCCTCTTTCTTAGCCATGTACTTGCTTGCCAATCCTGACGCGGCGCCAGTCCTGATCTGACCCAAACGACCTGATTCCATGCACGCCAAGAGTTTTCCAGACTCGTAGTCATATAACATTACAATGAATTTACTACCATCAGGTCCAGCAAAAGACGGATATGCCTTATATCCAAACACCTGATGGGCTTCGTCTGCCGCAGCCATAAAATGGAAAAATCCATTTGGCATGCGCATTCTGGACCGTGGTTTGATTTCCACAGAACCAGATCCGGCATGTTTAAAAGATTCTTCTAGCGCAGTAATGCATTCATCCATAGGCAGCAACTGCGCCACTTCGCGTTCATTCAAAAACAGGGCCATTCAATCCTCCATATATCGAGCAAAATTCCGGTCAAGTATAGCATTCGACAGACAACTGGAAAATCGCCAGCATTACTGGTTACAATGGATTTAAATTCATATTGCTGGAGGCGAAACATTATGAATAAGCCAAAAGTATTAATAACGAGACAATTATTGCCAGAAGTGCTAGACCTTATATCGGAATCCACTGATATGGAAGTTTGGCCGGACACATACCCTCCCTCAGCAGAGAAACTCAGAGAACTCCTTTCAGATAAAGAAGGAGTCCTGACAACTATCATGGATCGTATAGATGCCGAAGCCCTAGACGCTGCTCCTAAGCTTAAAGTCGTTAGTCAATTAGGAGTGGGGGTGGACCATATTGACATCGCAGAAGCAACCAAAAGGAATATTTTAGTTGGAAATACTCCAGGAGTATTGGCAAAAGCAACTGCAGACATAGCATTTGCATTGTTAATGTCTGCCGCACGCCGAGTTTCGGAAGGGGATCAATGGGTACGAGAGAAGCAATGGGAACTCGCTTTCCACCCGCTCCACTGGCTCGGAGTTGATGTACATAGCACAACGTTGGGGATCGTCGGACTCGGAGAAACAGGCCTTGAGATGGTAAAGAGAGCTCAAGGATTTGACATGGAGGTCATATATTTCTCCAGGACCCGTAAAGAGGATTTAGAAAGCCAATATGGTATCAAGTATGTTAGCTTTGAAGAGCTTCTCCGGAACGCTGATTTCGTATCTCTTCACGTGGCCTATACTCCTGATACTCATTTCCTTGTAGGCAAATCTCAATTAGAAATGATGAAAGAAACTGCGATTTTAATAAATGCAGCACGAGGTCCTGTAGTAGACCCTGAAGCGCTTTATGAAGCATTAAATACTAGAACCATTTATGCAGCAGGGCTCGATGTCACATACCCAGAACCAATATTGCCCACAGACCCGCTACTAACATTAAATAACATAGTCATAACGCCACACATGGGAAGTTCTGCTATTTCAACCCGAAGAAACACAATGTACATGGCAACCCAAAACATGCTGGCAGGATTAAACGGGCAACAGCTTAAAGCTTGTGTGAACCCATCAATTTACCCTGAATTAGGGATATCGTAATGGCGGAGAGGGCGGGATTCGAACCCGCGAGAGGCTTGCACCCCTACGCGATTTCCAGTCGCGCCCGTTCGTCCACTCCGGCACCTCTCCACATATCCCAAAGGCAACTATAACGAACGTGGGGACACCATTATATTATCAGTATATTCGAGTGTCTATCACACCTTCACATCACACATCACATATTGACTTTATTTATGCCTATCATTAGCATAATTTATATCTAATATTAAGGGAGAGACTGAAGTGGGGAAAAAATACCTTGGAATTATCCTCGTGATACCGTTTTTAATCATTCTTGCAATTTCTTCGATATCATGCGCTAGTGACGACACACCTGTATTAAAAATAGGCGGCATTCCTGATCAAGACGCCGCCAGACTAGCAAGAAGATATGAAGATTTCTCCAAGTATTTATCAGATCAGCTCCAAGTCCAAGTGGAATATGTACCTAGCATTAATTATGCAGCAGTAGTAACAGCGTTTACACAAAACGAATTACAGGTGGCATTCTTTGGGGGTCTTACGGGAGTCCAAGCACGCCTGCAAAACCCTGGAGCCGTCGCTATAGTACAGAGGGTAAACGACGCTAAGTTCAATTCCATATTTGTGGCTAATCCAGATCTTGAACTAACATCTCTAGAAGATCTGAATACTGCATCAAAAGATCTTACTATTACTTTCGGTAGCGAAAGCTCAACATCGGGACATTTATGGCCTCGACATTTTCTTGAGGAGGCTGGAATAGATCCAGCAGTAGCCTTTAAATCAGATCCTAATTTTTCTGGGTCACACGATCTTACATGGAAATTAGTGGAAGGCGGGTCATTCGATATTGGAGCTCTCAGTGAATCTGTGTGGAAAAGGGCTAAGGAAACCGGCAAAGCAGACCTTTCAAAAGTTGAAGAGTTCTATATAACTCCGGATTACTTTAACTATAACTGGACTGTTAGGCCTGGACTAGACAAGATATACGGGCAAGGCTTTACCAACAATATTAGAAAAGCCTTGTTAAATTTGAACATGGAAGAACACTCTGAGATTTTAGAGTTATTCAGTACGGACCAGTTTATCGAAACTAATAACGCCAATTACACAGCAATACAAGAAGTTGCTGAAAATCTAGGTATCATAAAGTAGTGATCGAATCGAAAGAGCGTCCAGCAGTATCTTTAAACTCCGTTCACAAACGCTACGGTACTACTGACGCTCTAATCGATATCAACTTATCGGTCAAACCAGGAGAGGTAGTTGCATTAGTTGGACCGAGCGGCAGCGGAAAGACTACTCTCCTNAACACAATCTGCGGNCTGACANTCCCAGACTCCGGTGAAATTTCTATATCCGGACAATCTCTCACTAATATAAAACACCGGAAGACACTGGCCACATTGGTTGGAATAGTAAGCCAACAATACGGCCTTATCCCCACCCTGCCTGTCGTTCAGAATGTCCTAGCCGGCAAATTAGGATCATGGACCAATCTCAAATCTGTTCTGTCATTAATATGGCCTCAAGACCGGAAACAAGCAGCNTCAATCTTATCTTCCTTAGGGCTAGATGAAAAAATAAACGAACGTACTTCCCATCTTTCTGGAGGTGAACAACAGCGAGTAGCAGTCGCAAGAGTTTTAATTCAATCTCCAGATGTAGTTTTGGCGGATGAACCAGTAGCATCCTTGGACCCGGCCTTAGCAGAATCGGTCATGGGCCTGTTGTCACGAATCACTGAAGTCGATCACAAAACACTGATTCTAAGCTCACATTCTCCATATTTAATACAAACCTACTGCTCAAGGATAATCGGCATCCGTCAAGGAAGAATACTATTTGACATGCCGGTATCCGAAATAAACGACGACATATTCCACGATCTGTACGAAACTAATCAGATTTTACAGAGCTGAATTCTGTTAAATATAATCTCTAAAACATATCGAAGCTCCAAGCTACTCACATGCATACTTGTTTTGATATTTGCATGGAGCTTCACGGCTATAGATTGGAGNAACCCGATCTTACACACTGGAGGATGGCAATCATTTATAAAATTCCTATCGGCATTATTCCCACCAGAATTATCGCCTGATTTTCTACTACTATGCGTTAAAGCGACCTGGCAAACAATAGTATTTGCAGTGACTGGTATGTCAATCGCTTTTCCTCTAGGCCTTATCCTAGGAATCATTGCTTCGGGAAAAATAATCGACGACGATTCTCATTTGAAGATATGGGTAATAGTGCCCACTAGGTTTTTACTAGCGCTCATGAGATCTATTCATGANCTTGTCTGGGCAGTTCTGTTAGTAGCAGCATTAGGTCTCTCCCCACTTGCAGCTATAGTGGCATTGGCAATTCCGTATGCTGGCATTTTAGGACGAATATATGCTGAGTTATTACAAGACACCCCCCCCGAACCGATCTTAGCCCTAAAATCCACAGGGGCTTCGCCATTTAAGATCATCTGTTATGGACTATTACCATTATCATTACCCGACATGCTTGGGTATACATTTTATCGATTCGAATGCGCTATACGAGCTGCAGCAATATTGAGTTTTATAGGAATACAGGGCATCGGGTACCAAATACAGTTGTCATTGCATGATCTATTATTTAACCAAGTATGGACGCTGCTAATTTTCCTGCTGGTTTTGATAGTGCTAGTAGATTTCTGGAGCGGTAAACTCCGAAGAAGCCTGACAGAATGAATTATTTTACAAATAAATTAAGACTTATGGTCTATAAAAAGACTGCCATCTCATTCACCCAATTGTCTTTTATACTGATTTTCGCCATTGCAATTGCAGCTTGGACAACAATATTTATTCAAGGCGATACTGGATTCTTAGACCTATTTATTAGTCAAACATGGTCAAATGCGTCTCGCTTTGCATCAAACATGGCTGGAGTAAATCACACAGAAACCCCTGCTTTCTTGATTCTAGACAGGTGGATAGATACAGGGATATTAGCTTATGAAACTCTGTGCATGAGTATTATCGCGATATTTATTTCCGGATTACTTGCTATCACTACTATGCTGNCAGCAGCACGTAATATATCGATAGGACAAAGCTCTTCAATTTCCGGCACCATATCTTATTACGCAGTACGCCTGAGTTATGCGTTTTCTCGCGCGGTACCCGAATTGATATGGGCTCTCATAATAGTATTTTTCTTGTCCCCAGGAGTTCTAGCCGGGGCTTTAGCACTGGCACTGCATAACTTCGGCATCATAGGTCGCTTAACCGCCGAGACAATCGAAAACATAGATCCAAAGCCAATAGAAGCGTTGAAATCTAGTGGGGCTAGCANCANTCAAATTTTCTTTTACGGCATCCTNCCGCAAACTCTTCCACAGTTCCTNACATATTCCCTTTATAGGTGGGAAGTNATAATAAGAACCACAGTAGTAATTGGCTTCGTGGGAGCTGGTGGTTTAGGAAAAGAATTTATACTTAGACTAAACTGGTTCCACTATACTGATGTGAGCTTGATAATAGTGTGGTATGTGATACTGGTAACGTCAGTCGACATAATTAGCTCGTGGCTAAGAAAATTAGCCAGGTTTGAATGAATACTATAACTACTCCAGCGGCTAGTAAAACTGCACTGGATATATAACCTGGATCACACGTCCTTCTTGGAGAGCATCAAAATAAGAATGGCTCTCATCTGGGGTCTGAAGCCATCTTCTCACGAAGTATGCACACAGATTAGCAAGTTGGGTACAAACAGAATACTCAGATTGGACGTAACAGAAGTTCTCCAAAACAGCAGGGGATGGGATCTCTTCTTCCTGATGCAAGAACTGGTTCATGAACTCAGGTGCGACAGATTTTCCTTGTCCTGCAACGATCAAGCTATAGTCTCGTACAGGAAGGTCTGACTCCATAATATTTTCATGCCCAATAGCACTCATATTAGCTTCGTCGACAAACAAATTTAACGCCATCAAGAACTTGCTGATTGCAACCTCAGAAGGACTACCCAAAAATGAATATGGACTATCTGGTCGAGCCTTAGCTGAGACGAATTCTTCTTTATTTATATAAGCTATAATGGCCGGTACTTCTCTGCGCAGTAAAATATCCAAGCAATCTTGAATCAAATCTGCCCTTTTTTGCGGATTCCAAGAGGTAAAGAAACCTGTGCCTTGATAAACATCCCGTGGATTTATATGACTCGGAGTACCGGCTTCACCCAGTGGACTACCAAAATGACGCCTGCACAGCGCATTGAATTCTCCATTCATAGATATGCACTGACCTTCATGCACAAGCAAGCCTAGATGAACGTGATGACGCTGATTCGGGTCGCTAAAGCTATTACCAGTATCCCCAGACTCGCCCATATAGACCAGGTACATGCTATACCTCCACTGAATGTTTTAATCCAACATCAATCGGACCCTAATCGGATAATATCGCATTAAATTAAAAAGGTAGAAACCGCGAAGTAGATTATTCTCCGTCAGCGGAACCANCTGCATCAGAACTGTCTGTCGCAGCTTCTTCAGCGGCTCCACCATCCGTAGCCATTGGCTGAGAATGACGCGTAACTTCGATTCGTACTACCATTTCTTCACTATCTGTAACTATTGTGACATTGCTTGGGACCTTAACATCTCCAGCTCTNACGACAGACGATGTTTCCGTCATCCCATTAATATCAACTTCTATTTCGGATGGAATGTCTAATGGCAAAGCTTCCACCAATATTTCTCGCATCTGAAGGGCCGCAGTCCCACCGGCTAGCCTTGCTCCTAAAGATTCTCCCGTCAGAACAAGAGGAACCTGGGATGTAACCTTTTGGTTGGCCGCAACAGCGAGAAAATCTACATGTAGTATATCCCCTCGAACAGGATGCCATTGGACTTCCCGAGCAAAAGTAAGCTGCTCATCGCTTTCCCCATCTACTGACACAGTTATAGGGGTAGTCCCNCCCGAACTTGCCAGCGCTCTCACAATTTCTTTTTGTGCGCACTGTAATGCCCTTGACTCAATCTCTGGACCATACAGATGCACTGGGATAATTCCTTCCTGACGTAATCGTTTCACTTTCTTCCCGATTACATCACGAACCTGCAGTTGTATTTTTACGGTTTCTGTAGTCATACTACCGATTCTCCTTTTACGCCAAGAGTCAATATCAACAACTGACTCTCGAGCTAACAAGACAAGTGTACCAAAATCAGGCATTCAATGATATCATCCGGGGTATAGCTTGAAAACCTTTATTGATCGTTCACAATCTACCAATACGNTTGTATCTTCCTTATAGTCATCTAAGACTGCTCGGTTAAGATTGACAGTTAAGCTATCATTGTTCTGGGAACAACCTTAAGGTTTTAACAAGTAGGTTCAAACGGAGGTTAGGATATGGCATCACACTCACTAGGTCTGACTTTACATCAAGCAGCTCGGGAAAAGGGTGTCCCATTTACTCTTGAAAATGAACCTACAGATCACGAAGTTACGTTACATGGAATGAAATTCCACTATCTGGAGTGGGGCGATGCTTCTAAACCTCTAATCGTTATGCTGCACGGCGGCTCTCAGCAAGCCCACAGCTGGGATTTCGTGAGTCTACCACTTTCTGAGAACTATCACATTCTTGCTCTAGACCAGCGCGGTCACGGGGACAGTGCTTGGGCTTCTGACGGCGACTACTCCACAGAGGGCCACCAGACGGATATCGATGCCTTTGTCTCCGACCTTGGGTTAAACGGCTTCCACCTAATTGGGCATTCTATGGGTGGCAGAAACAGCTACGTATGGGCTTCTCGTAATTCGGAAAAACTAAGTTCTCTNACAATAGTTGATACTGGACCAGAAGCACAACATAGAGGACGGAACAGAATCCAAAATTTCAGGGAGCTGCCCGACGAGCTTGATTCTTTTGAAGACTTCGCGAGCAGAGTTCAAGAATATACTGGTAGGACTCGCGAGCAAACATTAGGCGCGCTTAAATACAGCATACGAGAACGCGAAGACGGTAAATGGACCTGGAAATACGACAAACTGCTAAGAACTCCTGGTCACCAGACACCTCAACTGAGTACTGAACAACTATGGGAAGCTGTTGCTAAAATAAACTGCCCCACACTAGTAGTTAGGGGTGGCGATAGCGACATATTCGCAAACGAAACCATGGAAAAAATGAGCGAAGTTATTCCTAATTGTTCTACGGTTACAGTACCAAATGCTGGGCACCTAGTTGCAGGGGACAATCCTACGGATTTCTTGGCCGCAGTCAGCAATTTTTATAAAGAAATTAAATAATCCTCTCACTAATGGTAACGGACCAATCTTTCAGATATTTGGCGATGCGTGATGAACAACAAGTCTCCAGCCAGAATCTGATCTGTGGAATACATTTGTCGCTATAACGCCAAAATTATTGGCCCGACCTTGCAAAACACTAGTAATATTCTCGACACATGTAACCCAACCACAGTCTCCATTAGAATCTATAGCCAAGTACTGTATATTGAAATGCATTAAAGATGCATTTTCAAAAATGCCTTGCCAACTCACCCTGATTTGATCCCAGCCGGACAGTGGCTTCCAGCCGGGATGGACACAAATTGNTCTTCCNGATATTTCACAAATTGCGTCCATTTTATTGATATCTAAGGCGCCAAATGCTTCATAAAATGTTTCGTTAGCCTCTCTTAGGCTTTCTATATCTGAAGGATCGGAAGACATGACGGACTCCTTGATTTTTGAAAAGCTAAGCAAGCACCTTGCTTGCTATCTCCTGAAGAGACTCCAACGCTGGTTCTTCGGAAGCAGTCGCCAACCTAACCATAACTCGATCAGCACCTGCGGACTCAAACGCCTTCAACAATTCTGCATCAGCCGGCTGCCCATAAACCGATATCGAAATACTATTGGGGTCACGCCCACATTCCTTACAGAGTTTGTCGATTTCAATACGACCTTGTCTTATGTCCTCGGGAGTTACTCTATTTGGCATCCAACCGTCCCCCCAATTGACTACCCTGCGGAATACATTTTTTGCCATACCTCCGATTAATACAGGGGGATGTGGCTTCTGAATGGGCTTAGGCATACAAATCACAGGTGGAAAATCAATTAGATNACCATGAAACTCNGCTTCCTCCTGTGTCCATAGTTCCTTCATAGACAGGATAGACTCTCGTGTATATTTAACCCTATCTTTAAAATTAACACCGAACAATTCCGTCTCTTCTCTTAACCATCCAGTCCCAATACCAAACAGAAANCGNCCNTTNGAAAANTAATCCAGTGAAGCNATTTCNTTNGCNAACNTGAGNGGATTTCNCTCTGGNATNAAGCATATTCCAGTTGCAAGCTTCAAAGTTGTTGTNACCATGGATGCACGTGCTAAGGCGACGAATGGGTCAACTATATTGTAGTACTCTTCNGGTAGTATTCCATCAGTACTNCCAGGCCATTTAGTTTTATCGCCTGCTGGGATCACTGGATGCTCTGGAACCCACAGGGACTCNAACCCNANCTTTTCACANTTCTCNNCCAANACCGNCGAATCTATTGAGNTACCNGTGACGAACATTGCNATNCCTANNTCCATATNCCCTCCNNANTNGTTCAAGCGANCTGACTNTAANGNATAGATNTGACAAAAAAGATCGCAGNNGAAATATNTCNNCTNCGATCTTTNNNNACNGTNNCNNNCTNTTTAGTGCATTGGNGANAAAGCAGNNGGTATNAANACNTTATTNTCTTGTTTAACAAGNAATTCTCGNGTCGGNGGNGGCCAATGCTCAGTCGCACCAGCTTCAGCTCTTATACGGTTTCTTTCTTCCAGATCCTTGTAGGGCCATATATGGACCCACTTGTTGAGACCGCCTAATTCCGTATACATTCCTGCAGCTAGTGGAGAAAATTCTTCTCTATGCGGCACGGAATTTCCCCAGCGCTTTAATACCTCTCCCATAGAACCAGGTTGATAGGTATAGCTGCGCATTTCATATACATTGCCTAAAGCCTGATCCCCGCCCAACGGACGCATGAAATCAGCAGGTATAAATATTTCAGATTCCATATTAATAATGAGACCGTCGCTCTTAGGAGGCCAGTTGGGATCTTTGCCCGCTTCTTCCCTAATCTTGGTTCTTTCATCTAAATCCGCGTAAGGCCACACATGGATTACTTGGTTAAGCGGACCGATCTCGGTATGCCAAAAAGCAGCCAATTTTGAATACTTCTCCCTGTGAGGTAAAGCGTCGGCAAAGTTCGCTTCAAACTGCGGAACTCCTCCAGGCTTAAGAGTATACGTACGTACTTCATATATCATTAGAATCCAACCTCTTTACAAATTTAAGGTCCTGCGACCGGGCCAAGTGTAGCAAAAAGGGACTATCCCAGCAAATGCTACCACAAAACGACATATTCTAATTCAGATAACCGATATGTTTACGAAGAGCTAGGCTCGCCGGCAAGATCACCAGAGTAGCCACCCCCATTACTATGACCGTAAAATCCAGATCGTATATATCTGCGATGAAACCATAAACCAACGGTGCCAATATTGTTCCGATTTCGTTGGTAGTATAAAAAAATCCATACAGGCGTGCTCTGCGATGCAGCGGAACCAATGAAGCTACTGTAGCGTACAATGCGGATGAAGTTCCATTAAGTCCAATACCCATAATGGCTAGAATAGGGATCAGAGCTATTGGAGGTGCGAACAGTGAAGCTATCAACAATACGGCAGTAAGGCCCTTAGTAGCCCAGATAAGACTAACAGCGGTAAACTTATCTCCTAGCCACCCTACAACATATTTTCCGATTGCTCCACCGCCAAACAATATCACTAGCATTATACTGATCTGCGCTGGTTCCATGCCTTTTGCATGCATTATGAAAGGAAGAAACACTAACGCTGACGACCGAGTGGCACTGTCCAAAACTCCAATACCACTAAGAGTTACAAACCCTGCCATATTGGTCCGGCCACCACCATCAGAGGAAACTGCATCTTTGACCACAGGATCGGGCCTGCCCATATCAACTGATTTTTTAAATGGAGCACAGAAGACCATAAATATCAGGGCAGATATGCCAGTAATTAATAAAGTTGCTCTCCAGCCAAAAGGAATAGCTAGCAAAGCAAAAGCCGGTGCTACCATCTTACCAAGGTCACCTGAGAAATTGACCGTACCAACAGCTTTTGATACACCCCGTTCGTCATACGCACGGGACACCATACTAGAACCGAGTGGGTGTTGAGTCCCGCCACCCAGCCCTCCTACAAAAGAGACAACTAACAACAACGGAAACACTGTGCACAATGCCATAGCCATAAGACCAATTGAAACCCACGCATTTCCAAGCAAAAGCAACCAGAATTCACCAGTAGTCTCGGCAAGTATGCCGACTGGAATTTGGAAGACTGCTGTGGCTCCGGTAAAAACTGATCGCAAAAGTCCTACTTCAGCGTAAGACAAGCCAAGATCGTCTTTTATTGCAGGCAGTAGAGGCACTAACAAGGCGAAAAACAGATCACTCCAAATGTGCATTACGGAAGAGAAAATAAGAACATAGCGTGGAACCGTAGGAGTTGGAGTAATGGTTGTCGAGGACAAGGGCATTCACACTTTCATAAAAAAGTTTTAAGAACGGTACACTTAGATTGCTGGATAGTCAAATATCATTTTGACATGGATAACCAAAGAGCCCTATCATATCGTCATAATAATCCCGATAGGAGAATCTAAATTGGCCACCATTGGTGAATTAAAAAATCAGTACCACCAACTCGACCAAGAACTTTCATGGAAATCAGAAGAGGCTATCGAAAGTTCCTGCCTATTAGCCTTTAATTACGAATACACCAATCAAGACACCGAAGTTAAGATTGACACCGATGAATTCACAGCGGTATGTCCTTGGACCGGGTTACCAGACTACGGGACCTTGTACATTGACTACATACCATCCTCTAGTTGCATAGAACTAAAATCCCTAAAATTCTACCTGCTTTCATACAGAGACGTAGGGATCGTTCAGGAACACGCAGTAAATCGCATACTGGAAGATCTGGTCAATCTCTGTAAACCCAAGAGCATCAAAATTACTCTTGATTATAAAACTAGAGGCGGACTGCACACATCCGTCTCGGTCGAGCACACTGCTTAGGGGGCATCAATGAAATTCTCGGGAACATTTATTATTATCGTGGCACTATTCATAACAGTGCTCATTACATCCAACATAGTCGCTGTGAAGCTTATACATATATTAACCCTTCCGGAGCCATTTTTAGGGGATGCCCTGATTTTCTTACCAGCTTCAATAATAATTTTTCCGATCAGCTACATCATAGGAGACGTATTAACCGAGGTTTACGGGTTCAGAACTGCTAGGGGTGTCATTTGGTTAGGGTTTGCCTGCAATGTGCTAGTCGCTATCGTGCTGTGGCTTACAGGGATAATACCAGCAGTGATTTTCTGGGAGAACCAGGAGGCCTACATGAGCATTCTAGGCCAATTTCCTCTAATTCTCATGGGCTCATTTATCGCATACTTGATAGGGGAGTTTTCTAACTCAGCCACCTTATCCATTTTGAAAGTAGCCACTAATGGAAAATACTTGTGGCTAAGAACAATTGGGTCCACAGTAGTTGGCCAAGGCTTTGATTCTTTTGTATTTATTTTTATAGCTTTTGGGATAAGCGGGGCCCTCGGACCTGAAACGCTATTTAGAACAGCTCTATTGCAATGGTGGGTAAAAATAGGTTACGAAGCCTTAGCAACCCCAATAACTTACGCTGTCGTAAACTACATCAAGAAAAAGGAACAAATGGACACATATGACACACCGAGATCGCTAAATCCCTTTGGTGTCTTCAGATAAGCATCTAGTGACAGATTGTGCAATCTAAACCCACGATAAAGCAAGCTATACAAAATCTGTTAGAGAACATGCCAGCGAGCCACAAGCTCAGGCTATTTGTAAGGAACAACATCTACAAATTAATAACTCTGAACAGATGCTGCGGAAACAACGGGCAACCAGGTTGTTGAAGGAAATAGTTGCCTAGTCTAGGCGACTATTTCCTTCAACAACAACTAGGCCATTACCAAAGAACCTTCAGACACTGCTAGCCCTACCCACCAATGCCTACCTCTTCCTCGACGTCTTCTCTCAAACCCGGCTGAGGTGAGTTTCATACCGAAACTGCGCTGACCAATAGGCTGATAACCATGCTCAGTACACCATTCCAAGTACGCTGAGTATAAATCCTTAGCCATTACCATTTCTTCAGCACCCACAGTACAAGTGTTCTCTACAAAATCTCCCAACGCATCCTTTGGTGCCATTTGGAATGTGGGTGTTTCTTGAGGTTTAGCAACAATGTCATATTTCAATTGTTCAGGTGTAATATTCCTACAATGCGTATTCCCATACGGTATTGCAGTGGCGCAATACTGCAGCAGACTTATGTATCGTTGAATCCCTCCGAAATCACTCCAACAAAGCTCCTTACCGTCCAGTTGACTGGTGTCTAGCACAAAGTTTGCTGAATCGACTGCAAACAGTTTCTGGTAATCTTTGGGGCACCTCCATGTAGGAGTCATCAATCCATCCCTAAAGGCTTCTGCAATAAGGGATATTATGCAGTGGGCCGTTTCCAACTCCGTTGAGCAATTACTATCTGGAATATCGCCGCATACACTACGCATGATGCGATCGGTCTCCATTATGGAACATGCAAACGCGGCTCTGACCTGATTGTTGCCTCTTCGTATGAGATCAGCATTGTCAGTAACCTCAAGTGGGACCAGTGGTTTAGCAACGGTAAGGTCTGATGCAATAAACTCACTTTGACTCGAAACCAATCGGGCAGTCATTATGCCTCGTTCGACGGCTTCTAATAAAGCGACACTTAGAGTAAGGTTCTCAACAAGTAAATATATATGTTCTGATGGCGACACACCCACACCTCCCCATTCACTTGCCTATAGTGTAATCTGATTAACAGTCAAAACGACAAGAGAACAGCGTGAGAGTTTTCACCAATTCTTAAACAGGCATCGTTAGATCACATTAGCAATGTTAGTCGTTAATATTCATTACTACTTTGATCACATTATCTTGCTGTTGGTCATACATGTCATAAGCGTTTTGGACTTCTGAAAAACCCATCTTATGTGTGATTAATTTACTTGGATCGGCCCACCCACGTTCTTTAAGTGACACCATATCTTTAATCTGAGTAATGGGATCACCGCTGCGGGCGCCGGTTGTTGGGATGATACGAGGTTGTTGCTCCATCCAGTAGTTATGTTCTATCGGCACGTATTTATCAGTCTGAATTCCAAATACGATAATGGTCCCAAATTGGCGTATCTGGCTGAATGCCATATTCAAGGTATCGGGGTATCCCGCGGCTTCCACGGTGATATCTGCCCCGACCCCTCCGGTTATTTCCGATATAGCTTCACTCAAACTCTCCTTGTCTGGATTAATCCTATGAGTGGAGCCAAATTCTTTTGATTTTTCCAATCTGTAATCCAGAAGATCTGCTACTATCACATTGCGGGCACCCATCCTGGACACCAGCATGGTAAAACTTAGTCCAATACTCCCCTGTCCCATTATTAATACATTTTGACCCAGGACACTACCCATCTGACGACATGAGTACAATACCGTGCCTGATGGCTGGCACATAACCCATTCATCTAAAGATCCAGTGTCTGGTAAAAGTGCCATACGGGTCGGATCAGATACAACATATTCACACAACCCACCTGTTCCACGGTACGGGATAGTTATCACTCTCTGACCTTCTTGAAAGTCATCTGTTTTACTGTCCACAACTATTCCTGCCAGTTCATGACAAGGTGAACCAGGTTTCATCGGGTAATCTTCTTCGACAGTAGAACTGTACCCGTGTCTTATATCGCTTCCGCACACTGAAACTCGTTCAAGCTTTATTAAGCATTGACCATCTGAAGGAACAGGAGTCTCCACATCCACAAATTCAAAATTCTTAGGACCAACTAACCTTGCTGATTTCATAGTAAATTTCTCCTTCAGATTTTATCCCGCTATAGTAATATCAATTCGAACAGCATATCAAGTATAGTATTTCTTATCTTCTGAATCGCAACGACCTATTACGGCCACATTATCCACCCTGTGCGATCGGTACGCGCCTTAAATAAATGCCCTCCACCTGTAGTGACATATAACGTTTTCATATCTTTATCACCAAAACAACAATTGGTGGCACGTTCAACTCTTATCGTATGCGTCTCTAAAACCCTGCCAGTTGGAGAAAACACGTAGATCATAGGACCAGGCCCTCCAGACTCCCAGCCAGCACAAGCAACTATATTTCCATCAATGTCTAATGTCATACCGTCCACACCTCTCTGTACCCCATTTATATCAACACCAAAAGTGTGGAGGGTTACATAATCGCCTAATGTACCGTTCTTGTTTATAGGGTAAGCACGAAGTTCCCTGCGCCTATCGACTCCATAATCACTTTGCGCAACATACAGAGTTTTTTGATCACGGGATATTAAGATACCATTGGGACGGGTAATGTCAGTTGTAATACGACTTAATTGCCATTGACTGACTCCTTCTGGATCTAACCGCAAGACTGACATATGATCCAGCACTTGGTCTCCGCTACCACCAATACCGCTATAAGGATCCGTAAACCAGATTCTTCCAGAACGATCTACAACCAAATCATTAGGATTGTTATGAGGGACTTGATCAAGCGTATGCGGCAGAGAATTTATCGTTTTTTGGTCAGATTCAAATCGAACAATACGCCGACCGGCCTGCTGGCAGCCATACAAATTACCGTCTGAATCAAAACACAACCCATTAGTGTAATTTGTGCCAGTAAAATATTCGTCTACTTCCCCACTATCAGGGGTATACCGCATAATTCGAGACCCTGGAATATCCGTAAATAACACCGATCCCCCAGTCCACACAGGTCCTTCTGTTGTTCCACCGTATGGGCCGGCTACCAATTCAAACTCCCAATTCATGAAACACCTCCTCCTGTAACGGTTACCCGGGGCAAGTATATTATCCCTTGTTAGGTATGTCATTACTGCTCTCAATTTGACACGCAAATTGGGCCACTGTACGCTACTCTGCACTAACAAAACTCTAGCACGGTTAGATTCAATGACTAATGAAATATTGCTCGAATATCAGGATCATATATCCACAGTCACATTGAACCGCCCAGCCCAAAGAAACGCTATCCGTTTTCATATGTGGGAAGAACTCTCGCATATATTCCTAAGACTAGATAACGACACTAATACTAAAGCGATCGTTATTAGAGGTGCAGGCACTGAATCATTCTGTGCAGGGGCAGACATACAAGACTTTGAGGAATACAGAAATGACTCTCATCAGGGTTACGCATATAACGCAGCAGTCGATAACCTACTGGAGACCCTGATAAATCTAAAAACCCCAACCATTTCCATGATTCAAGGAGTCGCAGCTGGCGGTGGTTGCGAAATAGCGACGGCCACGGACATTCGCATTGCGACACCAACTACCAGAATGGGAATCCCAGTCGCCCGTCTTGGAATCACAATAGGCCACAGAGAAATGACCAGTCTTATAAATCTCATAGGAAAAGGAAATGCTTTATACATACTCCTGTCAGGGCGTTTGGTGGATGGAGAAACTGCTCTCTCTATGGGATTAGTAACACAGGTAGTACCAGAATTAGATCTGGAACATATCACATATCAGCTTGCTGCCGAAATTTCCCAATTAGCCCCGCTCTCTCATGCCATCAATAAAGAGATTTTGAACAATGTAATAGAATCACCTTCACTAACCGGTTTATCCCAATTACAAAAGGAATTACCCTTAAAACAATTCGATACTAAAGATTACAAAGAGGGTTACAATGCTTTCCTAGAGAAACGCAAACCTGACTTCATCGGCGAATGACTATATTAAAACATGGCAGCTCATACAATCTTACCAACGTGTAGAGGTCTCAAGACTTGCCCCGAACAAGTAAAAAAAGAGCAGATATCCTGATATACGAGCTAGGCCTCTCAGAAAGCCGTGAGCAAGCCCAGACTATGATAATGGAGGGATTAGTATTTCAACCTTCCGGACGAGTCTTAAAGGCTAGCACGATACTGGATGAGAATACGCCTATCGAGATACGTGGAAGATTGCCTTATGTCAGCAGAGGAGGCATAAAACTTGCACACGCACTCGACAGTTTCAATATTAACGTTAATAACATGGTTGTCCTGGACGTCGGGGCATCTACCGGAGGATTTACTGACTGTGTCCTTCAAAAAGGATCATCACATGTATATGCTGTAGATGTTGGACATAGCCAAATACATCATAAAATTCGAACAGACTCAAGAGTAAGTGTCACAGAAAAATGTAACGCCCGCTATCCTTTCACACTCCCTGAGAAAGTTGATTTAATAACTATAGACGTATCATTCATATCTCTGAGATTGATATTACCGTCAGTAGAACAGCATTTGAAAACAGGATGTTCTATAGTAGCTCTGGTCAAACCTCAATTCGAGGCAGAAAAAGGAGAAGTCGGTAGAGGGGGAATTATTCGAGATAGTACAATCCACCAACGGGTCATGTCACGAATGCTAAATTGGTGCGCCGATAATAACTTCTCTGTAGAAAATCATTGCGAGTCTCCCATAAAAGGAGACTCTGGCAACAAAGAATTCTTTATTATGTTGGAAAAACCCGTAGCTAATCAAAAATTTTGTAACGGAAAGGTGTGACGTATGGATGTACAAAAAGTGGCTGAGATCCTATTAGAGAGAAAAGAGACGGTATCAGTTGCAGAAGCATGCACTTGTGGATTGGTGGGTTATATACTTGGAAGCGTGCCTGGCGCATCGCAGTTCTTTCCCGGTGGCGTAATAGCATATACAGGGGGACTCAAGCAGAACATTTTGGGTGTTTCTGACGAGCTGTACAATACCAAAGGCACCGTAAGCAGTGAAATGGCTATAGCCATGGCTAGGGGTGTACGCGAACTTACCAATACTAATTACGGAATCTCAACAACAGGAGTCACCGGCCCAGCAGCCGGTAGATCAGGGCTACCTGTCGGAACATTTTTCCTAGGCTTGTCTATTAAAGATGGCCAAGATATATCTGCAGAGATCAGAGTAGGCGGAGATAGAGATGAGAATAAGCAAGGAGCTGCTCAGGCCGTGATCAGCCTACTTGGAGACCATCTGGATACACTCTAGTATTAGAAACGTGGTATGCCAGAAAAATTACAGGATTACGATTCAGGCATACCCGCCAGCTATCTTGCAGGATCACTCTTTGAAATGCGGCATGACTTTGCTAGAAAACAATTCCATATTACGAATCCCGCTTTTTAGATCCATTCCAGGCCACATCATACGGAAACTGCCATGATCTATACCAAGGGAACGATATTTTTCTATCTCAGTAACGCAATCTTCGGGGTCCCCAATAATAAACCGATCTCTTGCCAATTCTTCAAAGGATGTACTAAAGCTTTCATCGCCTGGTAGTGCCTTGTCCTGGCCCCATTGAGCGTAAGCTTCGTATTTACCGCCGAGAAATGGTTCAACTTCTTGAAATGCCTTTTCCTTATCATCGTGAACAAATAACTCTCTACCCATTGGCAATAATTTCGGACTTTCTAGACCTGCGTTACCAGCGGTGTCATTGTATAGCTGTATTTGCCTTTTAATAGTTTGGTGAGTAGCGTGCGGATTGACATACCAGCTATAGCCATTAGTCGCAGCCCTTTGAATAGCTGCGTCGCTGTTCGCAGCTACCCAGACAGGTGGATGAGGTTTCTGCATAGGTTTGAGTACCATCTCAGCATCTTTTACCTGGAAGTGCTGCCCTGTGTAGGTGACCTTTTCTTCCGTCCACAGCTTCCTCATTAACTCTAAACATTCCATATAGCGAGAGACTCTGCGTTTTGGGTTAACCGCAAACGCATCATATTCATCATCCCTGTAACCCAAAGCAGCTGCCAGTATAAACCGCCCGTTAGTTATAACATCCATTGTCGCGATACGTTCTGCCAAATCCACTGGGTGATGCAATGGAACAAGCAAAGTGGCAACTATGCTCATATCTCCTGTTTCCGCCGCCAATCTGGCAAGTAGTGGCATTGTTTGCAATTGTTGGTAAGGCGATGTTAGATAGTGCTGGCCTTGGTATATAAAATCAAAACCGAGGTCTCTAGCAGACCTAACATACTCAACAATTTCTCCGAAACTTTGTCTCATGTCAGTACCTCTAGGTTGCTGACCCATCCCAGTTAGTGAGACTCCGAATTTCATAACCGAACTCCTGACCCATAGATTTGAATAGGATTCTAGAATACCTCAATTATCATTAGTAGCCTACCTTGACTACGGTATAACTCGGAGCTAACATCCGACAGCAGGCCTCGCTGCTATCTCATCAATCTATACTTTTGTAGGTAAGCAAATGCAAATAACCAAACACGTTTTCGCTACACACATTACTGAAGATCAAAATAGTTTTGGCGCTATGCACCCTGGTGGAACCCACATATATTTTGTTGGAGACCCCAAAGAAGAGATGGTTGTAATTGATTCTGGAGAACCGTATCGTTCATGGACTAGACAAATTCTGGACTACTACAACGAATTGGGAAATCCCAAGATTTCATCGATACTGATAACGCATGGCCATGGGGATCACATTGGAGGTTTGGACCGACTGCAAGAACAGATGAACTGTACAGTACGATGCCATCCAAAATTGGAACCCCTGCTGACACAACGATTAGGACAAGGCTGCGTTATAAAACTCCGATCCAGAGAACTTGTCACGACTGGAGGACAAGCATCACTTCGGGCTTTATTTACGCCTGGTCATGAAGAGGATCACGTCTGCTATTCGTTAAGAGTAGACAAAGTCTTATTTAGCGGTGACACTATCTTAGGCAACTCATCATCAAGCGTAAGGAATTTACGCGAATACATGTCATCTTTGGGAACAATGGCCAAGCAAAAACCCGATATTATTTGCCCTGGTCACGGAAACATAATCCGTAATGGTACAAACAGGATCCAATGGTACATCGAACATCGCCTAGCTAGAGAATCACAAATCCTGGACGCATTAAGTAAAGGACCAGTAACTGTAGAAGAGTCAGTAAGTTTAGTATATCCAAGGAACTTGCGAAAAAACCTAAAAAACTCTGCCGCTCGAAATATACAGACCCATCTAAACAAATTAAAAGAAGAAGGTAAGGTCACTGAAACCGATTCTATATATTCACTAGCATAGGGTCCGAATGAATAGTAATTTTTAGTGCCGAATGTTTTACAGAACCGGAATAAATAGTTTCAGAGCATCAATGGGATGCGGATTCTTCATTGTTATTATTGGAGTAATGTTATTAAGCCCTCTGGTAGACCTAATAGTCGATCTATTGGGTTGGATACTAATACTAACAGGCGCACTTATATTAGCCATGAATACATTACAAGCATTGTTTAAAAAATAAACTATTGCATCCCAAATCATACTTAATTGCGCTGTAGTAGTTCAATCCTAACATTGTCCGGTGCCATCACAAAAGCTATTCGCACGCCAGGCCTGATATCGTACGGTTCGACAGCCATCTCAGCACCTCTACTCTTAAGATCAGCTACGGCCTCGTCGATATTGTCTACACGAAATCCAAAATGATCCAGCCCTAAATGCGGATCCACTGGACTGGTATCCATATCCACTTCCTCTGGCACAGCTGCAATAAAAACAGCTAATCCGTTGATGTCCAAGTCTATGCGTGGTTGTCCATCTGATTGAACAGATTCTAGAATTTTCGCATCAAACATGGTCTCGAAATATTTGGCTATACCCATTGGGTTCTTACTACGAAGATGAATATGGTCATAACTATATACAGGCATAATTATTCTCCGAAATATCCTAAATAAACTAATCCTCAGTCTTACGCGGGACAATTTTAACATACATCATGTCATTGGCCATGACCATAGTAATAATTGTGATACCGGATACTATATTGACCTACAGGATAACAGAATATAGAATTGCAGCAGTAACAGACAGCGAGAAAACTTAACAACTGAATATAAGCACTTTGAGGTGGCCCAGTAATGGGCTGAAAAGGGAAGCCGGTGGAAGTCCGGCACGGTCCCGCCACTGTAACTGATGAGAACATCCGAAACTATAAGCCACTGGCAATGATGCTGGGAAGGCAAGCGTTGTTCGATAACAATCAGGAGTCAGGAGACCTGCCTCTAAGTAGACTTGGTACCCCTCGTGGAAAAGGTGTACGAGATTGAATAGTCTCAACCTGACCACTAACACTAGGTCAGGTTTTTTTTTAGCCTAATCGTTTGCGAGGGGGAGCTATAGGATCTTGCTCTGGAGAAACCTCCTCCTCTCCGGCATAATAGTCCCGGTCACGCGGGGCATATTCTATAGTTCTCTCCTCGTTTTGAAAGGACAGATCAAATTGTAGATATTATATTGGGAAATAAAACAAGGATATTAAGTTGAGATTAATAGTTTGACTCCATCAATTGTTATAGCAGGCGTTAGAAGCGGTGTCGGAAAGACGACAATAGCAACAGGAATAATGGGCGCTCTTACCAAAAGAGGGAAGCGAGTTCAACCTTTTAAAGCAGGCCCAGATTATATTGACCCGTCATATCATAAACTTGCCGCAGGAATACCTTCTCGTAATCTCGACTCCTGGCTGCTACCGCATAAAATTGTGTCTGAACTTTTTTATAAAGCGAGTCAGAGCGCGGATATTTCCATAGTAGAAGGAGTTATGGGAATATTTGACGGACACTCTAACTTAGATGAATTTGGCTCTACCGCCCAATTAGCTAAGTTGCTACACGCTCCAGTAGTGCTTATAGCAGACGCCTCCAAAGTGGCGAGAAGTGTTGCTGCGGAAATACTTGGATACCAACTGTTTGATCCTGAGCTAAATATTGCAGGAGTAATATTAAACGGGATTGGCAGCCCACGACATTTAGAGTTCTGCAAACCCCAGATTGAAAAGAGTACGGGTATACCAGTAATAGGATACATGCCGAGAAGACAAGATTTAGTACAACCTGAAAGGCACCTAGGATTGATACCAACAACGGAAGGCACTGTGGTCCAGCAATGGTACGATTCCTTAATATCTCAAACCGAAGAGACGATAGACCTGGAAGCTATTTGTGACATAGCATCCACCGCACAACTCAATCCTGTCGAACCATACATATATCCAGCATCCCCACAACCTAAAACAGCAGTCATAGCAGTTGCGAAAGACGAGGCTTTCAGTTTTTACTACCAAGATTCATTAGACCTCTTAGAATCCTGGGGCGCTGAGATTGTAGAATTCAGCCCTTTGAAAGATAGTAAGGTACCTGAACGATGTGGAGGCATTTATATTGGGGGTGGATTCCCAGAACTGTTCGCACAGGAACTATCAGAGAACAAATCAATGTTAAGATCTATGACTGAGCAAATCAATCTCGGTATACCAATATATGCTGAGTGCGGAGGACTTATGTACCTAGGACACAGCCTGTCCGATATGACGGGACAAATGCATCCCATGGTTCAAGCTCTTCCATTATCATCTTCTATGAAAGATCAAACCCTTCACTTGGGATATAGAGAGTTAGAGGCTCTTTGTGATAGCCCAATAATGAAGAAAGGGCAAGTTATAAAAGGTCACGAATTTCACTGGTCAGTATTAGAAAACAATCCTGAATTGCACAATGCTTTATATACGGTAGTAGACCAAGATAATAGATTTGAGGGATTCCGAAATGAAAATGTATGGGCCTCATATGTTCATGTTCATCTTGCCAGCGACCCATCGTTAGCTAAAAGATTCGTTGAAGTATGTTCTAGGCTTTCCAGGCTGTAAGTTTCTTGAATATTAACTCTTTAACTCTGCATTCCGGATGTAGTAGAAATCTAATTTGATTCTTAAAAACAAAAGGGGACAAAACTAATGAGTACTGAACCTGGGCCACAATCAGTTAAAGGACCTCGTATAAACAAAGGATTAGTTATCGTAAACACTGGAAATGGGAAAGGTAAAACCACCGCGGCGATGGGCGTTTTGTTTCGAGCTTGGGGACGGGATATGAAAGTCCAGATGCTCCAATTCATTAAACATACGACCGCAAATTTTGGAGAGCAAAGAGCCGCACAGAAAATTGGCGTCCCCGTAAGGGCTATGGGAGATGGTTTTACCTGGCGTTCTAAAGACCTAGATCAAAGCGCTGATCTTGCCCGAGCACTTTGGGAGGACGCCAAGGAAATTATAGCCAAAGGTGATAATGATCTGATTATTCTCGACGAATTTACATATCCACTTCACTATGGTTGGATAGAAGTTCAAGAGGTTATCGAAACACTCAGCAACCGACCAGAAATGTTGCACATAATTATCACCGGACGACACGCTCCTCAGGGACTCATAGATTTTGCTGACTTAGTCACAGAAATGAACGTCGTAAAACACCCGTATTCCGAAGGAATCAAAGCCCAACCAGGCATTGAGTTCTAGCCACCATCCTGCAGCACTGAGTAAAGTTACGAAAGGATAAATATGTCTATCTCAAAACTCATCGACAAGACTATACTCAATATTGACACATTAGATGAAACATCAATGTCAGCAGCCCGAGAACGTCAAAACACATTGACCAAGCCTCTCGGAAGCCTCGGTAGATTGGAAGAATTGTCGATTCAATTAGCCGGCATATACGCTGACCCTAAACCCATAATAACGAAGAAATCGGTGATTCTAGCTGCGGGAGATCATGGAGTTGTAGCTGAAGGCGTTAGTGCGTATCCACAGGAAGTTACCCCTCAGATGGTCCAGAATTTCTTATCTGGTGGAGCCGGTATAAATGTTCTGGCGCGGCACGTAGAAGCAGATATAACGATTCTAGACGTAGGAGTTGCATCGGATCTTCCTAACCACCCCTTACTGAAGAACGTCAAGGTAGCTAAAGGGACACAAAATATAGCGATTGGCCCTGCTATGACACTTGATCAGGCAATTAAATGCCTAGAGATTGGTATACAGGCAGCTGAAGACCAAATATCTGGAGGGACTGACCTAATAGCGTTTGGAGAAATGGGTATCGGTAACACAACCCCCTCAAGTGCTATTACAAGTGTAATTACGAAAACCGATGCTGCAATCACAACTGGCAGAGGTACTGGAGTAGATGACAAATCGCTTGAACATAAAATATCCATAATAAACAGAGCTATAGACACTAACAAACCTGATCCGAGCGATGGTTTAGATGTGCTTGTAAAAATCGGGGGGCTCGAAATCGGAGCGTTGGCAGGGGCTATGCTAGCCACAGCAGCCCACAACAAACCAGTAATCGTTGATGGATTTATATCAGGTGCAGCAGCGTTAATAGCATCGACTTTATGTCCAAATTCTCGTCTGTATTTTATAGCTTCTCATAACTCAGTAGAGCCAGGACACAACATCGGATTGAGCGCTATGGGACTGAAACCTCTATTTGATCTAGAGATGCGGCTAGGGGAGGGGACCGGCGCTACTCTGGCCATGCCCATAATAGAAGCCTCCGCGAAGTGTCTTGCGGAGATGGCCACATTTGCTGAAGCAGGTGTGTCGGGGAAGGAAGACGATTAGCAAGTTGAAACCAATCGCAGGTAAGTTGCAATTATCATGAATACGGACCATGCAACTAGGAGAGTGTATTGCTAACTCCTTTTCTGGTAGCTTTAAGTTTCCTTACTATTATCCCTTGTCGAATAGGGAAAGAGATTTCCTCGCAATCTATAAGTAATTCTCGAGCCTACTATCCATTAATCGGTTTAGCAATCGGAACTTTACTATTAATCATTGAACAAGCTTGTTCATATATATTCCCATCCACCATCACGGCAGCATTATTGACAGCTACGTTAGCTATAATAACGCGAGGCTTACACCTAGACGGTCTTATGGATGTAGCAGATGGATTGTTCGGTGCATATAAAGCCCAGGATCGACTAAATATCATGAAAGATTCTCATGTAGGATCTTTCGCCGCCGTAAGTTCAATACTAATATTGCTATTGAAATACACCGCATTCCTATCAATACTCAGCCTAAATGCACCAGGCAAAGAGCTAACAATCGTGTTAGTACCCTGTCTGTCCAGATGGAGCATGGTCCTGCAATTACATCTATTCTCATACGCTAGAGAAAATGGTTTAGGGTCTTCATTCAGACATGAACATTCGAGATTTGCCACACTGTTCGCTTTCGTAACAGTGTCAATCATCTGTCTGTCATTTGGAGGCCCATTAGGTGTGACGCTGTTGATCGTATTATCATCCATAGCCTTCATCCTGGGAAAGATAATGTCCAAAATGTTAGGAGGCCTGACAGGAGATTGCTACGGGGCCACAAATGAACTTATTGAAACTCTAGGATTTATCTTAGCAGTTCCATTAGTAACCGCAGGTTTCCTATTACCTTTGCATCGGATGATTTCATGGATTCAAACATCCCTGTAGAACTCCAAATACTATTCATTGCAGTGATCATTGACGTATTATTCGGTGATCCACCGAACAAGCTACATCCTACGGCATGGATAGGCTCAAGCATAATGTGGTTGAAGCGCCTAACCCCTAAATCAAATACTAGTAGGTTTCTGTATGGCGCAATGATAGCTATAACAATCCCGACCATGTGGGCAGGCTCATCTTACATAGTCGGACACATAGCAATGTCATTAAATGGAATCGTCTACGTATTAGTCTCTGCACTTATTCTGAAAACAACTTTTTCTATCCGTATGCTCCATAAAACCGCTTTCAAAATCAAAATTCTCTTAGAAAGCGGCAACCTTGAACAAGTAAGAGTAGAAATGTCAGCTTTAGTGAGTAGGAACACCACAACGATGGACGATACACAGGCTATAGCAGCGACGATAGAATCTGTATCAGAAAACGTAACTGACAGTTTTGTTGCACCTATACTAGCATTTGCCCTTTTTGGCCTTCCAGGAGCCGTGGCCTACAGAGCCATAAATACACTCGATAGCATGATAGGGTACAGGGGAGAATACGAATATTTAGGGAAAGTTTCCGCCAAATTAGATGATGTCGTAAATTTCATACCAGCCCGCCTTGCTGCGTTCATGCTATGGATTTCTAGTATCATATTGCCAGGACTAAACTATAAATCCGCATGGAGCATAATGATGAGAGACCATGCAAAAACTCCAAGCCCTAACGCAGGTTGGACAATGAGCCTGCTTGCGGGAGCCTTAGGCGTAACATTAGCAAAAGAAGGCGAATATTCTTTAGGCGACAATAATAACATTCTGCAGACCAGCTATATAAGCAAAGCCGTCCAATCAATGTATTTCGGATCTGGAATGACAGTAGCTGTAGCGTCGGTATTAATATTAATCATTGATATGGGATTATAGCCATATGACAGAATCAGTTTTTAACGAATCCAATGGAATCGGTCAAAACTCCAACAGACCGGTCCATGGCAGTATTAAACCCTCAGAATTAAGGTCCCTAGGGTTAAATCCTGATGATGTTTTGGACTTCAGTGCCAGTATAAACCCGTTGGGACCGCCAGATTCTGTCATACATGCAATTCAAAACACTGATATATCTAAATACCCAGACCCAGAATGCTTACAGTTGCGTGAGGCAATAGCATCCCATACTAATGTTGATCCTTCATTTGTTCTGGCAGGAAATGGATCTACAGAAATTATTCATTTGCTGGCCAGAGCATACCTACGTGCCACAAATACCGGAAAACATCCCACAAGCGCTATATTTACTCCGACATACGGGGAATATAGAGGAGCTTCAGAACTTATGGATGCTCACATTGTAGATTTACCATGTGACCCTACGCCCCCATTCTCATGGGACTTCAACAGTATATATAAAACTATAAAAGAGCATAAACCATCGCTAACATTCCTTTGCAATCCTAATAACCCAACAGGGACGTATCTAGATCTACGGCAACTCTCTGCCTTGGAATCGGTAATAGCTGATATAAAAGGTATTCTCATCATAGACGAAGCGTACGCCAATTTAGTTGTAGGTAGCTGGGATGCAATTCCTATCGCACAAAATGGCAATACCGTACTTCTGAGGTCTATGACTAAAGATTATTCTTTGACAGGCATTCGCTTAGGATACGCTATTGCGTCCCCACACATAATATCCGACTTGTCGATGTATCAACCCGATTGGAGTGTAAATAGCTTTGCACAAGAAGCTGGGATAGCAGTCCTGAACGATAGTAAGTATTTAGAAAAAGCACGCGATATCATAACTACTAACAAAGATTACCTCACCACTAACCTTATAAATTTAGGGTTTCCAGTCCCAAAGTCTAATGCGAACTTCTTATTGGTAGACACTGGTGATGGCCTTGATTGGAGAAACAAATTGCTTACTAAGGGGATTGTAGTAAGAGATTGCGCTTCCTTTGGGATTCCTGATTACATCCGAGTTGGTATAAGAACCTTGGACGATTGCAAAACACTAATCAAAACTATTAAGGAAATTATGAAAGAATAGATTACAATATACCAAACCACTGAATCATATTAGCGTAAATACTTTTTCGATCGACCACACACAATCCAAACTATTCGATATTTTTGGGGGGACATTTATGGGAGTTATATATCTAATCCGACATGGGGAAACAGAATGGAACTCCCAAGGGAGGATCCAAGGTCATACGGACATTGGGTTATCAGAAATCGGACATAGCCAAGCTGTATCCACTGCTAAACGTCTCGAAAATATAAAGTTCGATGCCGCCTATTCCAGCGATTTGACCAGAACCAAAGATACCGCAAAAGTAATATTGGGTAATTCTAGTACACCCTTGCAGGCAACAGAGACGCTTCGCGAATACAACAAGGGCGTATTCGAAGGTTTAACTTTCGAAGAATATTCCCAAAAATACCCAGATCTATATAAAGCCTCATTAGTTAACGATCTTGATTTCTCCCCGACAGATGGCGAGAGTGCTCGACAAGTAAGCGATAGAATGGCTACATTCAGTGATGAAATTAAGTCTAAACATGATTCCGATACAGTATTGGTCGTCGGGCATGGTGGGGCTCTGAGGTGTCTCGTTACTAACCTTTTATCCTTACCTCCAGAATTTATCTTTAAACTAGTCACAGATAACTGCTCTATAACTGTCATACACACATACCCAGACAACACAGTTCTACATCTGTATAACGATTCATCGCATATCAAAAAGGTTAACTAGTTATGCAGGGACGAGTAATAATGGTCCAAGGCACTGCGTCCCATGTAGGAAAGAGTGTCTTGGTATCCGCCCTATGCCGTATCTTCAAACAAGACGGATATCGAGTTTGCCCTTTCAAGGCTCAAAACATGTCAAATAACTCCCATGTCACTCCTAACGGAGGAGAGATTGGGAGAGCACAAGCAGTTCAAGCTGAAGCCGCGGGAGTAGATTCACGAGTAGAAATGAATCCTGTCTTATTAAAACCTGAGGCAGATCACACCTCACAAGTAGTCCTTATGGGAAAACCTCTACGATCAGCACAGGCGCTAGACTATTTTGGCTTGAAAACTCAATTGTGGGAGTCTGTGCGTTCTTCACTAGATATATTGAGAGAAGAGTATGACATTGTAGTAATCGAAGGAGCAGGGAGCCCTGCCGAAATAAATTTGAAAGCGAATGAAATAGTAAACATGCGCGTTGCTATGTACTGCAATGCGCCAGTTCTACTATGTGGAGATATAGATAGAGGAGGCGTATTTGCGTCCCTGATCGGAACACTTGAACTCTTGGAACCTGAAGAAAGAGACATCATCAAGGGATTTATAATAAACAAATTCAGGGGAGACCAGAATCTACTGACTGATGGGCTAGACTGGTTAGAGAACAGAACCGGTATACCGGTAGCAGGAGTCATACACCACTACAACGATATTCATATACCTGAAGAGGACTCTGTAGCCCTCGATTTGCCAAATCGAACACAGTCGGAATCCAAGCTAGACATAGTAGTAATACAGATACCGCACATATCTAATTTCGATGATTTCGATCCCCTGACCCGAGAAACCGGCGTCGGGCTCCGGTACGTGTCCAATAAAGATGAAATTGGCGATCCAGACTTGATCGTACTGCCCGGAAGTAAGACAACCATACCTGATTTACAATGGATAGAACAACAGGGTTTATCTGAACTAATAATATCTCTTAACTCGTCGGGGACCCCAGTGATAGGAATATGCGGGGGATACCAGATGCTCGGTCAAGAATTACATGATCCCAAACGCATTGAGTCCAATCTAACTGAGTATCCTGGTTTAGGATTATTGCCTATAAGCACAACTTTTGAGGGGACCAAAGAAACTCACAGGATACAAGCGACGGTTGTAAAAGCTGAAGGATTACTAACGGGTGCGTTATCAGCTCCTATTACGGGATACGAAATTCATATGGGTCGCACCTCAGGAATAAAAACAGATCAACCTTTTCTTATAGAATCCAGAGAAGACGATCCAGAACTGTTCCAAAAAACATTCGACGGTGCTGTAAACGAAAATGGAGATGTTCTAGGAACATATATACATGGATTGTTCCATAACGTTTTACTACGACAATGCATCCTGCAACAAGTGGCAAATCGTCGAGGAATAGATATCACATTCTCAGAACAACAACTTACCATGGATCAAGAATACGACAAATTGGCTGATTGGGTTAGATCAAGAATAGACATGGATCTCATATACCAGATGACTGGTCTCGATTCTAGCCATGACACTCTCGAAGAAGCCATCTAATGCCCAGTAATATCACCCTCATCACAGGTGGCATTAGATCTGGGAAGAGTGATTTTGCCGAACAACTAATGCCAACAGGAAATGAACAAGTTTTATATATAGCCACAGGAACCGCAAACGACAACGAAATGGACTTACGGATACAACGCCATCAAGCAAGGCGACCGGGTCATTGGATAACACTTGAAGAATCCCTCAATATTGTTAATAGTTTAAAAACTGAACTAACGGGTGAAAATTGTCCAAAACATATTCTTTTGGACTCACTAGACGGGTGGATCAGCAATGTTGTTTTGACCTACGAAACACTATCTTACATAGATATCGAACAGAAGGTAGTAAGTGAGGTAGAGCAGCTGATCTCGATTTGCCATCAGAGTACCAGCGCGATAACCATTGTCAGCAGTGAAGTCGGATTAAGTCTGGTATCGTCCAACAAATTAGGACGGTATTTCCAAGACTTATTGGGCATTGCAAATCAGAGGATCGCAACTGCAGCGGATAAAGTCTATTTGATAGTTTCCGGATTGCCAGTCAAAATTAAGAGTGTGAACTGCCCAGAGTAATTACACCTAGGATGACATTGAAGATAATCAATGAAAGTTCATTTCCGGTTAATACCTTAGGCACACCGACCTCAACTTGTACGGTCCGTGTGCCAGGTGTATGTGGCGAATTGGTTCAAGGTTTATCTAAGAATCACCCGTTTTTGGTAGCCTGTCCAATCGACTTTTTTTCTCGAGTAACAGTCGAGATCTATGAGCAAAGCGGTTTCATTATCAGCAGAGAAGGGTTTTACAAATCAGCAGAAGCAGTAAAAAAAACAAGCGATTACTTAGAAAGAAATGATATATCTGCTAGGGTAATAATACAAAATCCTATGCCTCGTGGTAAGGGTTTCGGAAGTAGTAGTGCAGATATAACAGGCTGTATAGCCTCGACCAGCATAGCCCTTGGAAACCCTCTGACACCTTTAGAGATATCGAAGATTGCGGTAGATATAGAACCCACGGACCCAGTTATGTTCCCCGGAATAGCTCTATTAGACTACAAACAAGGCAAAGTATCAGAGGAATTAGGGTCAGCACCACCCATGGAAATAATAGCCTTCGACTTTGGTGGCTCCGTAGATACAGTACTGTTCAACCAAGTTGATCGCTCTTCCATATGGGAGTCAATAATGCCCGATACAGAAAAAGCTTTACAACTAGTCAGAACCGGGATTGCCCAAGGAGATCCAAAATTAATCGCGCAAGGGGCGACGATAAGTGCTCTCGCTAGCCAGAAAATATCTTCCAAACAATACATGGAAGATGTTTTACAGTTCTCTAAATCTGTTGGAGGTCTTGGCATATGTGTGGGTCACAGTGGAACCATAATAGGGGTTCTACTAGACGGTAAAGCTAAAATCGGGAAACATGTCTTTCGTCAGGCCCGATCATATTTCCCCCAAACAGAAGAAATTTATCATTTTCGGGTTATTGATGGCGGAATCAGAATAGTCTGATAAAAATCAAATAGACTGCCAATACCGTCTACGGTACCATATAATCCATATACTGATCTTAACTTCATCATATAGTAGAGAGGAAAATAAAGGCATGGCAGAATACAAATTAGCCGTAATCGCTGGGGACGGCGTGGGGCCAGAAGTAATTTCTGAAGGGAAAAAAGTTCTTGATGCGCTAAGCAAGTCCAATCCAAATCTTAAATTCACATACGATGATTTACCATGGGGCTCGGCTTATTATCGAGAAACCGGCAAGATGATGCCGGATAATGGGCTCGAAATGCTAAAATCCAATCAAGCCATATTTTTTGGGGCGGTTGGAGACCCTGATATACCCGACCACATTACACTACAAGGCTTGTTATTGCCCATGAGACGGGCATTTGACCAAGCCATATCTATTAGACCATGTTATCTTCACCCGGGGGTTGAGTCCCCCATAGTGGGGAAGAAAGCCGGCGATATAGATATGGTGATATACAGAGAAAACACAGAAGGAGAATACGCTCCAGTAGGGGGTAGGCTATACCCCGGAACCCCTCATGAAACAGTTATTCAAACAGGAGTGTTCACTAAACGCGGAACAGAACGCATTATTAGAGCTGCGTTCGAAGGCTGCATATTAAGAAACAAACAAAACAAAGTTACCTCAGTGACCAAATCTAACGCACAAGCCTTCAGCATGGTATTTTGGGATGAAGTGTTTGAGGAGGTAGCTGCCGATTATCCCCAAATACAAACCGAATCTCTATTAGTAGATCGGGCGGCTATGGATCTGGCCCGTTGGCCTGAAAGTTTTGACGTGATCGTGGCGTCTAATCTTTTTGCAGATATCCTATCCGATATAGCCGCTGTCGTAACAGGTAGTATGGGACTAGCAGCCAGCGCTAACATTAATCCTGAAAGAGAATATCCGTCTATGTTTGAGTCAGTCCATGGAGCAGCTTTTGACATTGCTGGAAAAGGAATAGCAAATCCACTAGCTACCATATCAGCTGCTGGTTTAATGCTCGAACACCTAGGAGAACACACATGTGCTCAGCTAATAGACAAAGCTGTTGCCAGATGCTTAGATGAGCGGAAAGTCATTACAGGTGACCTCGGAGGCTCCAATTCCACATCGGAAGTTGGAGACGAGATAGTGAGATTACTCGATTTAGTATAACCATAACGGTTTCTCTAAACCTATTAAAACGCCCCTAGTACTACTTTAACGATACGTTTCTCTAAAGACCTGGCAAGTTCACTTGCTAGGTCTAATCTTTGATGATCGCCTACTGAACCCACGAACGCTACACCAAGTATTCTCCCAACTCTGAAATCGATAACTGTCGAGGAAACCAAGCCAGCTGATCCACCCTGGAGGACTCTGAGAGCCACAGATTCGTCAAACAGTCCTGATGGAACCAGACGTTCTACCGATATCAATTGCTGTCCTTCCCCAACACTCTCTCCGACGTTATCTTCAAAGTCTTTTACAAATACGTCATTCATCCAGTCTACTACTGAGTCAGGAGTATCAAATAAATGGGCTACAGTTGCCCCTACAAAATTCAGACCATCATGCACTCCCATATCAGATGTAGGTCCAAATTCACGCATGAATCCTGTAGCTCTACCTGCAGACCTGAACTTATCTGCAGTACTCCCAGCGAAACCATGCTCAGCCATCATGGCATTGTCTAAAGTACCTTCACGTATAACTTGATACCTTTCAAAATCCGAAGGAATATCATCCCTATCAAGCACCATAAACTCTAGATCTTGTTCCGATATTCGATAAGTGGCTTGAACTAACGATGTTTGCACCAAAGCCTCCCTTTTAACCAGTTAGAGTTTATCTATCAGCCACACACCATTGGATATACATGGAGATACCTAGACATCTCTCCAGGTACTTGTCCAAATTTATCCCACTTAGCACCACCGTCTGTGCTGGCATAAACTCTACCTTCATAATCACAGCAATAAACATTATCACCATTATTTTTGTCTATTGCTATCTGCATCATCCTTCTAGGAGGAGTATCTCCTATATCTACCCTGTCCCATGTCTCGCCAGTATCCGAACTCCGAAACAAAGCTCCAGCTTCTTGCGTTCCTGAAGGAGCTCCCCCGCCACCGGCACCTGCGGCTAAATATATGGTTTTCGGATCGCCAGGAGCAACCATAAGATCCCTACAATAGCTCCCACCCGGGAACATTTCTTCAACTTGTATATGCTCCCATCGTTGCCCTTTATCCCGACTCCTAAACATCGCTACTTGTGTAATTATGAAAACAGTACCTGGCGCGTCTGCGCTGACCTGCACACCATGGAGATCTAGCGTATTATTTCTCAGGTATGGTCCATCCAGTAACTGCTCCCAGCTCTCGCCTTCATCGNGACTACCTATCAATCCGCCGACCTCTATAGCGCCATAAACGTCGTTAGGNTTAGAAGGGTCGGAAGCAATACCAATAACCCTCTTAGCTAAAGGTGGCATATAAGTAGTGATATGCGGATAATTCACTTTACTAGTGTCTGTCTTGGACCAATTGCTGCCACCATCAATCGTTTTATAAACAGCACAAGGTTCATATCCTGCGTATATTACATCAGGGTTGTTAGGATGNAAGGCCANAGACCAAACNTCTGNCTCAGGGGCTCCNAGNNNTTCCCAATGNTCTCCTCNGTCGTCACTTCTAAANGGACCNCGGTTNGTNCCAGCATATATTGTNGTTGGATTCTGGGGATGNACCANAAGNGCNCNNACTTGTGGGTTNGNCCCTAANCCAGATGATATAGATGTCCACTCATNTTCATTATGAGNNCGNCGATATAGTCCACCATCACCAATNTACTCACCTTCNCCNCCTAGCCCGATATATACNTGTGTCACATGGTCGCTCGGCATNTCNTTCCCCCTCANCTAGTATCAAAATCATTGTTTGTCGAAACTGATTTAATGTCAATACCAAAAANCAGNCCNANATCTNNAAACCCGNATAGNAAAATGCNACTNNAATACGNTTNTGNANNNGNTTAGTTGATACTANGANCCANATAAGCTATAAATANNTNGTNACAAAGNAAANTGNTAAATNCCTACNAATAAGTTCGAGTTGATACATAAGACANCGTCAATTNGGGAACAATCCCAGATACATTATCCTAAGAGGTCTCTATAATATGAAAAACAAAATTTACANCAGCTTTGACGAAGCTGTATCAGACATACCTGATGGTTCTACTGTTATGTCACCCGGNTTTGGACAGGTAGGAGTTCCTAGAAATCTTCTAGCTGCGTTAAACCGACAAGGAGCAAAACAACTNACAGCNGTATCNAATAATGCTGGCACCTTAGACGAAAAGATAGACATCGGCACCTTAATCGAAGCCGGTCAAGTGAAAAAGATGATATGTGCGTTTACAGCACCTACTCACCCTTCACAAGTAACCCCATTCGTACGAATGTATAACAATGATGAAATAGATGCCGAGCTAGTTCCTCAAGGAACCCTAGCGGAGAGAATGCGTGCAGCTGCAGCAGGTATAGGAGGNTTCTACACTCCTACAAGTGTCGGCACCGAACTGGCCGAAGGAAAAGAGCACCGTGAGATNAATGGCCGAATACATGTATTNGAATANCCTCTTCCTGGTGATTTTGCNCTGATCAGAGCCTGGAGAGCAGATAAGTTCGGCAACCTACANTTNCGNATGGCACAACGAAACTTTAATCCAATAATGGCAACAGCNGCNACCNTAACNATNGTNGAGATNGAAGACCAGATAGTTGANGTCGGNGAATTGGATCCCGACCACATACACGTTCCGGGNGTNTACGTGAACAGGCTAGTCAAAATNCCCGCCGATGGAATATTCGAATANANACCAAATTATTTTCAGGAGAAGTCACATGTCNGATAAACCNAAACTAGANCGACAAGCAATGTGTGATCGTCTAGCTATGGAATTCCAAGATGANTGGATCGTAAACCTAGGTGTAGGCATGCCTACCTTGTGCTCAAACTACATCGACNCAAGTAAAGANANTATATTTCACTCNGAAAATGGTGTAATCGGTTATGGACCTTTGGCAGATGAAGGTAAAGAGGACAAACATCTTGTAAATGCGGGAGGCCAGAACGTAACCGCTGTTCCTGGAATGGCTATCGTTCATCATGCGGATTCATTCGCACTAATAAGGGGCGGCATGGTAGATGTCACCGTAATGGGAGCCTACGAAGTTGCAGAAAATGGTGATTTCGCAAATTGGCGAATACCTACACGCAAAGGCGGAGGAATAGGCGGAGCCATGGATTTGGCAGCCTGTGCTAAAAGAGTATTCATTGCTATGGAGCATACTACCAGAGAAGGTAGTCCCCGACTGCTTAAGAAATGCAGCCTCCCGGTAACCGCTCCATCAGCAGTAAAATTACTAGCCACTGATTTAGGACTATTTGAGATAACCCCAGATGGCTTTACCCTGAAAGAATATGCACCAGGATGGACTTTAGAAGAAATACAGGCCGAAACTGAAGCGAAATTAACTTTAGCTNGTGACGCTAAAGAATTTCGTTTCCGCTAAGTAGTAGTCTAATAGTAGCCATCTCCTCCATTGACGTGTATCGTTTGACCAGTTATATAGCCTCCATCATCGCTCACTAAGAATAAGCAAGTTGCAGCTATCTCATCCGGGTGNCCCTGCCTNCCCATTGGAACGCCTGAGGCACTAGGTGGACTGTTCGCATACCACTCTGGGTTAGCTCTTGAAGTATCAATACTGCCTGGTGAAACCACGTTAACCCTAATATTATTTCCAGCAAACTCAGACGCTAGACCTCTTGCAAGGCCGACCAGACCCATTTTAGCGGCAGAAACGTGAGCCCTAGTTGCGGAACCTCGAAATGCTCCTTCGCCTGTAAAAAATATGATTCTGCCGAAATTATGATCTACCATCGATTCTATTACTGCTCTCGTTGCATAGTACGCACCATCCAAAACTACACCCCGAACGGCTTCCCAATCTTGCAAGGATAGTTCCGTAAATGGTTTATGAGGTCTCACAGCAGCATTATTAATCAATATATCNATACGACCAAACTCTGACATAGCCATATTAATCATAGTATCAACTTGCTCTTTACTAGATACGTCAGCAAGTATAGGCAATGCCTTCACTCCCAAGGATCTTGCCTCGTCAGCCACAGCATCGGCTTCCGCTTGGTTGCTCCTAGCATTCACTACGACATTGCAGCCTTCCGCAGCAAGCTTCAGAACAGTTGCTCTACCAATATTCCGTCCTGAACCCGTGACTAAAGCTACTTTATCCTGTAATTTGCCCATTATTACTCCTCTGAAAACAAAGTGAGGCGATTATAGCACGTATAAACTGCCTAACCTGATATATCATACAAGCAGATTATCCAACAGATCTCTCCACAGATATTTCCTGTAGGCATCCCTAGTCTCAAAAGGATATAATTCCTGATTCACGCCACATAATATTTGATAAATAATATAGATCGGCTACTTTCTGAATACGGAGCACATATGACTCATACTCAATCAATATCCTATGACTTACTCATAAACGGTGAATGGAGACCATCAGTAACAGGAAAGTACTTCGAAGTCGAAAATCCCTTTAACGGTGAGACCATAGCTCACATAGCTGACGCTGATGAGTCAGATGTGGCACTAGCCGTTCAATCTGCAGATGAAGCCTTCAAAAATGGCCCTTGGACCACTATGCCCAACTCCGAAAGATCAAAGATATTATGGCGTATGGCTGATATAGTCGAAGATAGAAGTATGGAACTAGGCAGACTAGAATCTATATCAAACGGAAGACCTATATCTGAAACATCTTCACAAATGTCAGTAGTTGCTAGTTATTTCCGATACTTTGCGGGCTTTTGTGACAAGATTCAGGGTTCTACTATACCCACCGATTCTTCACACTTTAATTACACCGTCAGAGTTCCCCTTGGGGTAGTCGGGCAACTAACTCCCTGGAACCACCCTCTTATGATAGCCTCCAAAAAAGTTGCGCCTGCATTAGCTGCCGGCTGCACTATTGTGTTAAAGCCTTCTGAATGGGCTCCTCTCAGCCCAACCGAACTCGGTAATATAGCCTTAGAAGCTGGACTACCCAAAGGTGTATTGAACATAGTAAACGGGCTTGGTCCCGTAGCAGGTAAGAGCCTAGCAGCCGACCCAAGATTAGGAAAACTAGAATTAACAGGTGGAACTGAAACNGGAAGAGCGGTGGCCCAAATCGCCGGCACCAACTTAACCCCTCTACAATTTGAACTAGGAGGGAAAGCTCCTGTAATAGTATTCGACGATGTAGATTTGGAAGACGCGGTCAATGGATGCGCGTTCGCTTCATTTATAGCATCAGGGCAGACGTGCATCCAAGGATCCCGCGCTATAGTACATAGATCCATATACGACAAATTTGTTAGTCTCCTGTCTGAGAAAGTAGGNAGTATAAAGTTNGGNGACCCAACTAATCCCGAGACTCAGATGGGACCAGTAGTATCAAAGCAAGCGTATAACAGAATATTAGGATACATACAAAACGCCGAATCCGACGGAGCACACATCGCTCATGGGGGCAAGCACCCTCAGGAAGCATCACTTAAAGACGGATACTTCATTGAACCAACTATATTGGCGGGAGTAAGTCAAGACATGGCCATAGCACAGGAAGAAGTTTTCGGGCCATTAGTTTGCGTCATACCATTCGATACAGAAGAAGAAGCGGTTTCGATTGCGAACGACATACCTTATGGATTAGGCTGCTCCATTTGGACCAGCAACGTCTCCAGAGCCCACAGAATAGCACAAAAAATAGTAGCTGGAATAATCTGGATAAATGACCACCACCGGCTACATCCTGCNATCCCCTGGGGNGGATTCAAAGACAGCGGATACGGTCGAGAAGGTAGCTATGATTTTATACACGAATATACCGCACCAAAATATGTGTGCGTGAGAGTCGAGCCAGANGGATTTGATTGGTACGCCANTACAGGNCCTGGTCAAAGGCTTAATTAACCAATNGTGGGGTACGNGANACGNTNAGCAACAAGACCTGGTCTAAAAGAGTCTNTTCATGTTACCGTACTTATTAGGATCTAGATCCATTCCTTTTAATCCAGAATAGTCATAGCCATATCGATGGGCCCTAAACGACGAATTTAAGCTTTCTAGATTATTAACTCCGTCAACGACCCCATAGAAAGGGCTGATGTATTCCCATACTATCTCCTTCTGAGGAGTAACTTCAAATAATCTCCCGGGTGCTCCTTCGCATATAACAACGTTCCCATTAGGTTGCCGCTCAGCGCTACTTATGTGATAGCTGTAGAAAGATATATCCGGAGTTCCAGTGTATTCCCACACAATTTCATTATTAGAAATATCAACTTCTATAATTCGAGATCTACTTGGACCTCTTCGATGCCCCCCATTATCGAATATCTGTACATGTCCGTTAGGCAAATACGTAGGGTGATGTTGATGATATATGGATCCCGGCCCCCATTTCCACTTGAATTCACCCGTTGATTTATCAACTATGCCAACAGTACTAGTCAATCGGTAGCTTACCAACAAGTCGCCATCATCAGTAATATTTAATGCATTTTGGTGAGCCCATTCTTTCCTAGCTTCGAGTGGGCATATGATATCTTCTTCAACGTCCAAGTGTTCCCATGAGCGCCACTCCCACACAACAGCCCCATTTGGCTCTATCTCCTGAACTACATCGCCGAACATCTGATGGGGATCATCCTCTGAGTAGTAACCACCTCTAACTGCTTGACTAAGATCTTGAGGAATAGGCTCCCACAAGAGAGTCAATGTATTGCCATTTACTAATCTCTCAAAATCGTGATGTAGTTTAGGATTGCGATATTCCCATACAACATTGCTGTCCCAATCAAGTTCTAACAGTGCTCCCGAAGCGCCACCCAACTTTTCTGACCCATTACCGCCTTCTTTTGCGGCATGCGTCCTGAGCAACAAATTTCCGTACGGTAGCAGATAGGCATAAACTATTCCTTCATCAGAATGCCATTTATGACAGATACGGCCCTCCATATCTATCAGATAAGCATCATATCCTCCGCGATTGGTCCCAAACAATGTATAGCCACGATAACAATGATTAGGTGAATAATAAATTAGGCCTTGCTGATGATGATCCGACCAACCCATGGAACAGCCTCCCCAAGTAATTAGTAAGCGAATTATAAATTAAAGGTCAAATACATAAATACCCACTGAAGAGATCCAAAACAAGTAGTGATTATCGTTGTAAGTATATCTCTATTATGTGAATATAAATTTAATATATGAGAGAGCAAATAAATACTCTATGTGGATGACCCTAGCCATATCTGCCTCATTGATGTTCGCGGTCGTTAGCATAATAGATAAACGACTCCTAGCATATAACCTACCTAACGTATCTGTCTTGATGATTTGGACCGTGATGGGGATGGCGTTTTATGCAATCGTAATTTTGTTCGTGACTGGCATGCCCTCTCTAGCAACCCCAAAAATTATCCTTATATGCCTGTGTTCGGGATTATCTCTCGGAGTAGGAATTAGCTTGATGTTCTTAGCCTTAAAATATGAGGAAGCGTCAAGAGCAATAGCAATAGTGAATACTAATCCCATATTCGTAACCTTGCTCGCTATCCCTCTGCTGGGAGAATACCTGAATCCGACACAATGGATTGCTTTATTCTTGATCATAGCTGGTAGTGCACTTATATCCATAAAGCGTTCAGCTAATAATCAATTATTGGGATTTAGTAGATTTACTCCTTTGCTAATCGGAAGTAGCTTCTGTTGGGGATTCGCTCACCTAATAGCAAAATACGTCTTAGAAGATCTACCACTTCCGACGGTATTCGCCATTCAACAACTCGGTGTTGCCGCAGTACTCGCCTGCTATATACGAAAACGCAGTTGGGATGGACTTTTGCTATGCATGAGAGATCGAAATACATGCCTGTTAATGATATTTGGGGAAGCTATACTACCGTATATCGCAATATTCGTTGGTTTAATGGCTATAAGCTATGGACCTGTATCTCTAGTCACATCAGTTCTGGCNTCTAGACCAATGTTCGTATTTCTGTTTGCTAGTTTGCTCAGCACGCAAAGATTGCCATTATTAGACGAAACACTGACCAAAGAGACTCTAGGGATAAAAGTAGTNTCTATTCCTATGATNGTGTTAGGAGTAGTACTACTNAACTCTCTNTAGACCANGCTANAAGTTCANCGNAAGGNNTTAATTAGNATCGCCCNGTGTNNNTATGTNGGNATNACTGNAGTACACCANTGTTTGTATTTNGGNTTATTNCCCACCACTATATCAAAGTACATCTTTTGAAGCGCGGTCGATATNTCNCCNGAAGATCCNCTTCCAATNGGCCGGTTGTCCANCTCNATAACGGGTGTCAAATGCGCAGCCGTACCAGTTAAAAACACTTCATCGGCCAGGTATAATTCGCTTCTATCTATGGTTCGCTCGACTACTTCAACGCCTAGTTCACTTTGGGCTAACTGGATGATTGTTTCTCTTGTTATTCCTGGCAAAACNTTGTCCTCTAGAGAAGACGTATGTATTTTCCCATTTGCTATCATAAACAAGTTCTCACCAGANCCCTCACACACATGTCCGTCATGGTTTAAGATTATGGCCTCATCAAAACCGGCCATAGTAGCCTCAGTCTTGGCNAGAATACTATTCACATATATCCCTGATATTTTCAATCGTGCCGGAATCATCGGGTCATCCACTCTACGCCATGACGACGTACAGCATCTCAACGTGTCTGACCCAAGATAGTTACCAAATGGAACGGTTATGAGAGTAAAATCACTCTCCAGATCTTGAAGTTTGAGATTCGCAACTAGTTCCGCGCTCTTGTATGCTAAAGGCCTTATGTAAATATCATGATTATGCCGATTTTTCGCTACTAGTTCGACTGTAATNTCACAAAGTTGATCGAGAGAGTACGGTATATCTAACATCAGAAGCTTGCAGCCTCGTAATAATCTCTCGTAGTGCTCGCGTAGTCTGAAAATATTTACAGCGCCTTCTTGTTCATTCCAATTACCCCTGATACCTTCGAANACACCTGTACCATAGTGTAAAGCGTGAGTCATTACGTTAACCTTTGCTTCACTTAAAGGAACGATATTACCTTTGAAAAATGCATGTAACTCGCTAGTGATAGACTGACCTGTACTCACAGAGGAACCTCTTTCACTGTATCTCAAATCTTTTATTTGTTATAGCTAGAAATACTTAATTGTATTACTACAACGGAGTCAAATTATATCAGAAAGCTCGAATCTGTATATCCTGATAGACGATAGATAACAAGAATAGACAAGTCAGTCATTACCTAATACAGAGTAAGATATACTAGTCACATACAGAAATAAGCAGGTAAATACAATGACTATCACTAGATCCGATGGGAGGTTGTGGGACGAAGTACGACCAATACAAATAACTCCATCATTTCAATTATCTGCAGATGGCTCAGCGTTGATTGAGACTGGCAACACAAAAGTCTTATGTGCAGCTTCCGTAGAGGAACAGGTACCGGCATTCTTAAAAGGCAGCGGAAAAGGGTGGGTCACTGCGGAATATGACATGCTGCCTNGAGCTACTAACACTCGATCCACAAGAGATAGAACTAGCGGCAGGATTAACGGTAGATCACAAGAGATTCAACGCCTGATAGGTCGTTCGCTAAGAGCAATAATCGATTTAGATCTATTAGGAGAGCGTACTATCCATNTCGACTGTGATGTACTCCAAGCAGACGGCGGTACCAGAACTGCNGCTATCACTGGAGCGTACGTAGCACTAACTCAAGCAACCAATGATATCTGGAGTACTGGGAAAATTACCGGGTCACCCATACTGTCACAGGTAGCAGCTACTAGCATAGGAATCATCAATGAAGAACTTTTTCTAGATTTATGCTATGAAGAGGATTTTAAAGCTGACGTAGATTTTAACGTGGTGCTAAATAACGATGGGAAACTCATAGAATTACAAGGAGCAACTGAGGGTAAACCGTTCGATAGAAAATACATCCCCGAAATACTGTCTCTAGCTTTCAAGGGAGCAGAAGACCTATTCAGGGCGCAGAGAGAATCTCTATCGGCGACAAATTAAAGCAGCGCGTATTTATTAGCAACCACTATATGATTTCTCCATTCACATCTAGAAGAACGATCGGGACATCTAACGTGCGCAAACCTTCCTCGATTCGGGCTCTGTCACCAACCACCAACACAGATAGACCGTCTTGCTTTATTCTGTCCGACCCCACTCTATGAATATCGGATAGAGTTATCTTCTGGAGTTCAGTTGGCAAAGTGGTAAAGTAATCATCTGGGCGTTCCCANGTNACTAGNTGGATTAGCTTACCTAGAATTTGGCCAGAACGCTCAAACCCTGAAGGATAACCCTGTAATAGTCCGCCTTGAGCGGACACAAGCTCGTCTTCAGTGATCGGCCTTACATCTGTAATATCCNGGAATTCCCGAAGTACTTCGATCACAGATTCTTTAGTTACATCTGTCTGTACACTTCCCCCAGCTACAATCATAGATTGGTCTTTATACCAAGATATAGAAGAATGGAATCCGTAACTATAACCTTTATCTTGACGGAGATTTTGATTCAATCTAGCAGAAAACTGACCCCCGAAAATAAAGTTTAGTATCTGTAGACTAAAATAATCCTCGTGATCTCTCGGAACCGTCACATGCCCTGCCCGAATCACCGATTGTGCAGCTCCAGGTTTATCTATCAAGAATATGGTCGACGGTCGTTCTGGCTGTCTATAAAGCACAATGTCGGACACGCCACTACGGTTTACATCATTAGTCCACGATTTAAAAATATTTTCAGATAGGTCTACAACCTCTGCACAAGACACATCCCCCACTACTATAAGATTAGCTATCTCGGGGGAGTATTCAGTCTCAAAATGGGCTACCAAGTCCTCCCGACGNAAATCNCGGACAGATTCTTCAGTTCCATGTGCCGGGTGTCCATAGCCGCTGTCCTTACCAAATATAAGCGCGCTCATATTCTGCTCAGATATGAAAGTTGGGTCGTCCTTAGCCCTCATTAGATCAGTCAAATGCTCTTTTTGGACCCTTTCAAATTCATCTTGTGGAAAAGTAGGGAACCTGAGAATCTCAGCAACAAGTTCCAGAGCCGTAGCCCAATGTTTTGTAAGGGTTTCAGTAGAAAATACAGTGCTCTCTCTTCTGGTCTCAGTATTTAATCGCGCTCCGATATATTCAAATGCCTCTGCAATTTGCTGACTAGACTTACTCTGAGTACCCTCGGACAACATTTGCGCCGTAAAGCTCGAAAGCCCCGGGGAATGCTGTGGGTCAGAAATTGTTCCTGAGTTGAANACTAATGCGAAGGATACGACTGGCACCCCCGACTTTTCTATTATTGTTAATCCTAAACCATTTGATAAGGTTTGTTTCTGAGGCATTGGAGCCACAAAATCCATGCTACCTGTTGAATCTGGTTTAACAGTTCTATCCAGCTTAGAACTTTGCTGTTGAAAAACAGGCTCAGGTAANACTTTTAACCTAACTTGTTTATCAGTAAGAACCTCCTCATACACGCGCAAGATATCTTCTCGGGTAACAGACATATATTCATTAATCTCTGTATTAATTAAATTAGGATCTTTTGCGAAAACGTTGTAGTAGTTGAGAGCGTCGGCACGACCTCCAAAACCACCTATCCGAGTAAGTTGACGAAAATGCTGTGCTTCCAATCGGTTTTTCACGCGGGCTATTTCATCATCAGTAGGAGGATCAGTCCATATTCTCTTCAATTCATTATCGACAGCTTCCTCTAATTTACCTATATCTTCTGGATTAGATGGAGTTGCATCTATCACAAATTGACCTGAGATTTCCGAGGAATGATATCGAATACCAACACTTTGNGCTATTTGTTGCTCGTAAACCAGAGACCGATGTAATCGAGAACTTAAACCATCCGAAAGAATATCGCTTAACAGCTCAAGAGCAGGATCCTCTTTTGTAAAACCNGGAGGGGTTGGCCAAGCNATGTACACTCGTGGAAGAGTAACATTATCACTGATTTCTAATTCTATTCGGCCAGGTAAACTGGAGGCATATTGGCCAAATCTTTGAACCGGGTTTCCGGGNGGCAAANCACCGAAGTATTTCTCAACCATTTCTAGGGTTCGATCATACTCTATGTCTCCAGCTATGGATAAACTAGCATTACTGGGATGGTAAAATCTACGGAAGAAATCTTTAACATCATCTAGGCTGGCCGCGTCTAGATCTTCTTGAGATCCTATTGTCATCCAATGATACGGGTGGGGCAGCGGGAACAACGCTCCCTGGATATTCCAACTCGCCATCCCATACGGACGATTTTCGTAGCTTTGACGNCGTTCATTCTTNACTACATCTCTTTGTATGTCAAANCGCTTCTGATCTAATGCGTCAAGNAGGAATCCCATACGATCTGATTCCAACCACAACGCTAATTCTAATGCATTACTTGGAACATCCTCCCAGTAATTAGTCCTATCAGTAGTAGTAGAACCATTTAACGAAGCGCCAACCTTTTGTAAAGGGTCGAAATGACTTTCATTATGATTTTTTGACCCTTCGAACATTACATGTTCAAATAAGTGAGCAAATCCCGTTTTACCGGGTTCTTCATCCTTTGATCCTACGTGATACCAAACATTAACCCCGACAACAGGAATCGCAGAATCTTTATGTAGTATTACATCTAAGCCGTTAGATAGAGTAGTTTTTTTATATTCAATAGATTGCATGGAGTACACCGTCAAATCCTTATCAACTTGAAAAGTCATTCTAACATTCGTTTGGGCTCAATATAACAGTAGGACATCTCNNNNGNGATGTCCTACTGTTATATTGAGGATGAGACGACGTTCTTAATATTATGAAACAAATTGGGTAGATCTATCCGCTATAGGTCTTTCTGATTGGTTACCAGCTATTGTCTCAGTATCCCACAACTTAGAAAACGTGAAAGCTCGAGGACAGTGTCCATAAGCTTCTTCAACTTTGATAATTAATCCTTGCAAATGCTGAGACCTATCATCNGGATCATATANTGAAACTTCTACATCCATNTTTTCAAGTTCCGACTTACCAACGATAGAGGCCTTTCCATTTACTCTTACAGTGTCGTCAACTCCCGGAATCATAAACAACAATCCTACGGATGGGTTTCCATCAACATTTTTATAAGATTGGAACAATTTGTTACCAGCTATATCGGGAAATAATAAATGCCCGCTATCTAGTATTTTCACAAACCCTGGCTTGCCGCCTTTCGGCGAAGCATCACAATTACCGTCAGCATCGCTAGTAGCCATAACTGCGAAGGGTGACTTTGTTATGAATCCTTGAACATAATCAGTCATATAATCTTTGACTTTTGTTGCAGCCCTTTCCCCGGGTTCTCCAAATTCCTTGTTGAATTTGTTGGTGGTATCTGAATTTACTATGGTCATAGCGCACCCCCATTGGCGTAGATTATGACTCGCATTATGACAAGCATTTTAATCTTTGGCATAGAACACTGCAATACAAGTAACGACCCATACAGTCAAACAATTGACCTATCTCTTCCCATGGCTGTGTTAATATGAAATACCTACGTACACTGCAGTACGCAATCTGATTTTAAACACGGAGGCGCCATAACCTATGAAACCATTGGATGGTATAAGAGTTCTTGATCTGACCCGTGCACTAGCTGGACCATTTTGCACATTGATGCTAGGTGACTATGGGGCTGACGTTATAAAAATAGAAATTCCTGGCACAGGAGATGATACCCGAAAATGGGGCCCACCTTTCATAGGCGATGAAAGTGCATACTTTTTATCAGTAAACAGAAATAAAAGAAGCATAACGCTCAATTTTAAAGATCCTCAAGCTGTAGAAATTTTCAAGGAATTAGCTAAGACATCCGATGTTATTGTTGAAAACTTTACACCAGACGTTATGACTCGATTTGGAATAGGCTATGACGAAATAAAAAAGATAAACCCCCAGATAGTCTATTGTTCTATATCAGGATTTGGGAAAGATGGACCTTACCGAGATAGACCAGCATACGATCAGATCATGCAAGGTGTTGGCGGCTTAATGAGTATTACAGGCACTCCGGACGGNGAACCAGAAAAAATCGGAATAGCAGTCACAGACATCGGAGCCGGAATGTGGGGAGCTTTCGCGGTGGTAACAGCTCTNCAACACCGTAATACATCCCACGAAGGCCAACATATTGATTTAGCAATGTTAGATGCTCAAGTTGCATGGCTAACATACCAAGCAGGATATTATTTTGCTACAGACGAAGCTCCAAAGCGATTAGGGAAAGCGCACCCCACACTGGTACCCTACCAAGCTTTCATGGGCAACGACGGTAAATATTTCAACGTCGCGGTAGGATCAGACCGACTTTGGGAACGCTTCTGCGGAGGTATCAAACGACCTGAACTCCAGAATGACCCTGAATACGCGACCAATGGAGACAGAGTTCGAAATCGAGCTACCATAGTACCAATGCTCCAAGAGCATTTTCTTTCAAGATCCTCTACTGAGTGGGTAGAAGACCTGCAATCCGCAAATGTTCCTGCTGGACCAATAAATGACCTCGTAGATGTTTTTACTGATCCGCAGGTATTACACCGAGACATGTTAGTAAGCATCCCGCACCCAACACTTGGAGAAGTGAAACAGACAGGACTACCAATAAAATTCTCAGATACTCCTGGCGGCCTAGATAAACATCCTCCACTGCTNGGNGAACATAACTCAGAGATTNTACAAGAATTAGGATATTCAGAAAGTGATATACAGGAATTTTCAAATAATTCTGTAATTTAGTTCCACCGAAAGCGAATACAAAATCTCAATGGATACCTTCTGAGGATGTAAACAAATGACGGACTGGAATCCGACTCAATATTTACGATTTGGGAATGAACGGCTACGTCCAGCCATCGAATTAATCGATAGGATAAATATTGACTCACCCGAAACCATTTATGATTTAGGTTGTGGCACCGGATCGATAACAGCAATACTCCAAGAAAAATGGCCTAATGCCGATGTTACAGGCGTCGACGCATCTCCAAATATGCTCGATAAGGCGTCACAGGACTACCCTGAACTAACATGGCAGCAAGCTGATCTAAACACATGGGCCCCTNGCACAAATCCAGATATCATTTACTCCAATGCCGCTTTCCAATGGACACCGAATCATGAACTATTATTACCTCGGCTGCTAGGAAACATAAAAGATGGTGGTATATTCGCCATACAGCTGCCTAACAATTGGAGCGAGCCCAGTCACGCAAGCATTTGCGAGATATCACGAGAACCACAATGGAACGACAGATTAGAACCTCACATTATGGAAAATCCCGTCGCCGAGCCATTGTATTACTACGATCTGTTATCCCCGTTTAGCAAATCAATAGATATGTGGGAGACCACGTATATGCAAGTATTAACGGGTGATTATCCAGTCCTAGAATGGACCAAAGGCACCGTACTGCCACCATTACTTGCTCAACTAAGCCAAGAAGAGCAAAAGGATTTCATAGACCAGTACAAATCAAAATTAGCTTCAAGTTATGTAAAGCAGAACAACGGAAATACAATTTTCCCCTTCACCCGCATGTTCATAATAGCTTATAAATAATATCTATTGAGACGATCTACAATCAATGAGGACTCCCATCAAGTCCATCACTAATGCCACCCCCCTCATTGATTGTTGGTGTTATACCAACAAAACTACAAACGCTTGATTAATATATAGAACAAGTTTATTATTCCTGCCGGAACTTTCACTTACTGGAGGATAGATCCGATATGGATCTGGGATTGAAGGACAAGGTAGCAATAATTGGCGGATCTAGTAGAGGGATTGGAAGAGCTATAGCAATTGCGCTCGCAAAAGAAGGTGCCAGTGTCACAATCTGTGCCAGAAACGAACCCGCTCTAAGGAACACGGAGATTGAATTAGCTAGAATAGCTTCTCAGCACCATGTACTGGCAATTCCTGCNGATCTATCAGTAGAACGCGATATACGACGTGTAGTTAGAGATACATTTAACAGATTTGATCAAGTAGGGATATTAGTCACTCACGTTGGGAATGCTGAGCGTGGTCCAAGTGTTGAATTCGAAGACGAAACTATCATGCAAGCTTTCGAATCTAATTTACTTAGTTCAGTTCGGCTAGCTCGAGAAGTAATACCACATATGAAGCAGCAACACTGGGGGCGAATAATAAATTTGCTATCTCCCCTATCGTTACATGCCGTGAAAGAATCAGGATTATCTCAGTCTACACAGATGGCAGTAATGGGTTATTTCAAAACTCTAGCTAATGAATTAGGCCCGTTCAATATAACTGTTAACAATATAATATCAGGCGACATAGACACTGAGCAGTTTGCAACCCGGCTTGAGAGGCAAGCGTCTATATCAGNAAATGACTCAAACAGCTTGGTAGAGGGTATCGTATCCAATATACCGTTGGGACGGATTGGAAAACCAGAAGAAATAGGTGATCTAGTCGCGTTTATGGCATCCGAAAGGTCCGGCTTTGTAACTGGTACCAGCGTAGTAGCCGACGGCGGTGCATTTCAAGGTATAAAATAACCACTNCCNGAACATCANTTNCACGTAGTAATAAAGACAGTCTACCNATTTGATACAATATTAGAGTGTTAAACGCAGAGATAATTCGGTCAGCACAAGAATTCCTACAACAGGAAGCTCTATCAGGGTGGCTAGTATACGATTANCTATCAAGCAACCCAGTCTTCAAAAAAATAATCACTCCCAGCGGCCATGTAACGCGGCCATGTATTTTATTTATACCACCAACTGGGTCAGCTAGCCTGCTATGCCATCATGTAGATGCCGGAAAATTTGCCACAGAATCCGAAAAATCCTCACCATTATCAAATCTACAACTTCATATCTATTCTCATAGAACTAGTTTCATTGAGTCGCTCAANGCTATCCTGTCCGGTTCATCTACTGTAGCAATGGAATATTCGCCCCTGAATCAACTGCCACGCGTATCTCGGGTAGACGCTGGTACTATTGAANTAATTCAAACACTTGGGATAGCAGTGACATCGTCTGAGAACTTAATGCAGTATGCGACTCAGAGATGGTCGCAAGAGCAACTGCAGGGACATATCAAGACAGCACATAAACTTGGAGAAATAGTAAACGAAGCCTTTGATTTCATAGAAGAACGTCTCAGTACAAGTGATGCAAACTCAGGAAAACCCGGAAGCGTAAATGAATTCGACATAGCTGAATACATTAGGATAAGGTTCAAAGAAGAATCCCTTGAATCTCCTGATGGCCCAATAGTGTCAGTCAACGCGCATTGTTCTGATCCTCATTACGAACCTTCTCTAGAATCCAGTAGTCCAATTAAGATGGGGGATTGGATCCTAATAGACCTCTGGGCACGAAACTCTGAAGTTCCAGACAGTATTTACGCCGATATAACTTGGACAGCATACGTAGGAGACAAAGTTCCAGAAGCACAGCAAAAAGTTTTTGACATAGTCATATCGGCACGAGACTCTGCCCTTCAATATCTCAAGGATTCATTTCTAGCAGGGCAGCAAATTCAAGGTTGGCAAGTAGATACCGTAGCACGTGATTATATATCCGNATACGGATACGCAGACCATTTCACACATAGGCTAGGTCACAGCATAAATAATACCGTTCACGGAGAAGCAGTTAATCTAGACAATTTCGAAACACATGACACTAGACATATTATTCCGGGCATTGGTTTTTCTATTGAGCCAGGTATATATCTACCTGAGTTTGGAGTTAGGTCAGAAATTGATGCATATATGTCCGCTCAGGGTCCCTACGCCACATCNCCAATTCAGACCGAGATAGTTCTCATCCAACCCAAGTAATCCAGGCATCTTTAAGTAATTGCTTTCTAATATCGTTAAAGATACAATCTCCTGAAATTCATCCTATACTCGGAATCCCATAAGTACTGGAGAATATATTATGAAAAAGGTAGTTAGTGAAATTAGCGGAACCGTATTCAGCCTTCCTTGGTTAATCGCACAAGACAATGGGCTATTTACCGACGAAGGTATTGATATGGAGTTTGTGCGCACACTACCNACAGGAGACGTNGAACATACNGAAAACCCGGAAGAGGTTAANCCAGTGTTGCAACATACGGCATTTGAAGAAGCTAAAGTCTCCATATACCGGGCTTGAGAAGAGGGCCAGGTCCGTCGGGCCTATGAGAGCAAACAGGGCGCAAAGGTAATCGCATTAAGATCAGCCGTGGTAAGCCAAGCTCTGATTACTCGCCCAGATTCAGAGCACAACTACCCCGGAACACTAGGAAACAAGTCTATCGCTGTACAATTTCACGCCGGATCACACTACGTAGCTTTAAGACTTTTAGAAGGATACATCCCATCTGAAAAAATCAAGCTGGTTCACTACGGATCACCGCAAAACCGATTCGANGCNATGTGGAACGGAGAAGTAGATGCCGCACTNGTTATGGAACCGTGGATAAGCCTAGCTGAAAAACTTGGATGTAAAACACTTTGTGAAGGTCATTATCTAGGTGCAGAAAANGCCAGCGATGACATGGACCNAGAAACATTTTCTGCCATAAACAGAGCCGTNGAAAAAGCAATTGACATGCTGAATGAAAACAAAAGAAAGTATTTGCATTATATGATTGAAGANCCACGTATCGCTGATATNATAAAGAAGTACGGAGGTCTAACGCCAGAAGATTTCCATCTTCCCAGACTACGATACATTAAACCTACACCGTATAGTGATGAGATCGTAGAAGATACATACAATTGGATGACTAGATGGGGTTTGTTAAACGGCACAGCGTGTTCTACAGATCTGGTAGAAAACAGAATAACCGCATCTATCGCTTCCGATTAAACAACTTAAAACTACTCATTGTGGATTAGTACGATCATAAAAAAACCTAATATGGGAGGCAGTTATGGATTTCGGACTTTTCGACACCTGGAACGCCGTATACGAAGGAGATAAAGTTCCCTGGGACCCTGAGTACAAAGGAGGGAAACTCCTGCAAACAGAGGCCTANGAAGCCAACTTCGCCCAAATTGACGCTNTAGAATCNGCTGGCTGGGATTATGTCTGGCTGGGAGGAGGTCACTTCTCGACCCAAGCCAGTATGGATCCTCAGTGCCTTATGCTAGCAGGGATACTGGCNCAACGTACCAAGAATATCAAAATTGGCACATCAATCCATAGACCGTTGATGAAACTACCTGGAGAAGAATTAAGGCAGACTGCACTACCCCACGAAAGATATGCATTTGATAATTTAATGTTAGATGATCCTTTTCAGATAGCAGAGCAGGTCTCCATAGTGGATCAGGTAAGCGAAGGCCGATTCATATANGGAGCAGGGGCTCGGTCCAGAGGATCTGATGAAAGACGAGAGTACTTCTTTGAGTTTCTAGAAGTAATGAAGCAACTCTGGACAGAAGAACATTTTTCNGGCTTTGAAGGCAAATATTATAACTATCCAGCATTCTACGAACCATATCTAGGTATACCAAAGCCGTATCAGAAGCCATATCCCGCAATGCTACTTCCTGTTGATAGCCAAGAAAGTTTTGTACCCATGGGGACACATGGATACAGAATAGCCATAGGAGCGGGCAGCTCCCCCCACAACTTAAGAGGACACTCTGTCCTACGGGAAGATGTAAAAAATTATAGAAAAGCGTGGAAAGACGCCGGACACCCGGGAGATCCTACTACAGTGGTAAGAGTTCCTACATTAGTAGCCGAAACACGCGCAGAAGCAACCCGACACACTGAAAAGCTCATGGAGCTAGCAAGGGCATATTACGCTGGGAGACAAGGNATCGGAAGTACGGATGCGGGAGCNGCNAGCCCNGATACTACTGAAGAGGTAAATCTTTTTGGCACTCCGGAAGAAGTAGTCGAAAAAATTCACATGTTCAAAGAGGCCTTCACCACAGATGAGATAATGTTTGAAATAAACTGGACGTCATCTGTCCCCCGAGAAGTATGCATGAATACTATTAAGTGTATAAGTGAAAAAGTTATCCCAGCCTTCAAATAAATATATGGACACGGCGATCGGTAGACCAGAATTAGCTTATATTATCGATCGCCATATCTACTAGACAAGACTACAAATACTAGGTCTCTGAATTACGTACCGGCGACATTTGAGAGTCCATTGACTGAGAGGAAATATTGGTAAGATCTAATTGGATATCGGACCATCCNCCCGCCTGTACGTGCGTCCCTTGTGAAGAAAAAAAACTGATTAATCGTACAGAAAATCGCAAAATCGGAAGAAATGAGAAGTGCCCGTGTGGTAGTGGAAGTAAATATAAGAGGTGCCACGGAAAATAAACCTACAAGTCAAGGAAGAGTTTCCTTTCTTTTCACCTCNNGCCACAGTGATTCTTTATCCTTTAGGTCTAACTTATTGAAGTCCATTCCCCNGCTTTCAGCAATATCTTCCATACCGACGTATCGGTCCCTAAATCGTTTGTTGGTACTTCTTAAAGCCTCCTCTGCATAAATACCGTACCATCGAGATAAATTTACTACTGAAAATAAAATATCCCCTATCTCATGGAGTTTCTCAGCATCAGTAACTGCTTCTTTAAATTCAGATATCTCTTCACTTATTTTGTCCAGAACGTCGGATACATCCTCCCAGTCAAAGCCAGCACGAACAACTCTCTCCTGAATTAACTGTGCAGCAGACAANGATGGTAAACCAGCAGGTATGCCATCCAAGGTAGATTTTGATTGTGAAGATTTCTGACGTTCTTGAGCCTTGATATTATCCCAGTTTTTTTCGACCTCAGCTGCATCAGAGACCTCAACATCAGCAAATACATGGGGATGCCGTCTAATCATTTTTTCGTTAATCGTTCGAATCACATCAGATATATTAAAAGAGCCTGACTCTTGACCAATATCGGAGTGAAAAATAATCTGAACTAGCAAGTCTCCCAGTTCTTCTACTAAGGAAGAGGAGTCTTCACTATCGATTGCATCGATAACCTCATATGATTCTTCTAGTAAATTCCGCTTCAAACTAGCGTGAGTTTGTTCTCTATCCCAAGGACATCCCCCAGGACGACGTAATTGTTTAACTATTTGAATCAACAAATCAAAGCTATCGATGTTACCATCAGGCAATCTATTATTTTCCATCAGCAAATTATATGGTCATAACAGTTGCCTAACAAGAAGCGCTGATGCTAACGTACTAGCATAATGTTCCAACGACATGTAGCACTATCCGATAAGTTATATAAACTCCTAGCAATATGCTTCGTGATATGCATACCTATAATTATTGTTAGTGCAACTGTACTGATCGCTTTTAATACAGATTCTGTATACACTCGTGGCTTCGAAAAATACAGCATATCTCAGAAAACTGGNATATCCAGTAGCGAATTNCTCAATATCTCAAAAGACCTCCANAAGTACTTTAATAACGATAAAGAGCTACTCGACACAAAAGCTGTGATATACGGTCAAAACNAAGACCTATTCAATNAGCGCGAAATACACCACATGCGAGATGTTAAATCGTTGGTCAAGGGTACTTATTGGATATTCATCACAGCGCTNGTATACATTTGCCTGTTTACGGTCGCCCGAATAATCGCCGGTAATATAATCCCCAGGATCTCCAAATTAATCCTTTACGGGAGCCTATCTACTATCGGGATAATATGTCTATTTGGCCTACTAGCAATACTAGAATTTGAAGCACTATTCTTGCTGTTCCATCAAATAAGCTTTTCTAATGACCTGTGGCAACTAGATCCCAGAAAAGATTATCTAGTAATTTTGTTCCCCACAGGATTCTGGCTGGATGCTACTTTGCTAATAACTATCACCGCCATTTGCGTTGCCGGTATAACGTCGACATTTTCTGCCGGAATATTAATTTACATTCGTTTGAAGGACACTAGAAAGCAAGACCACATATCTAGTGACTAGGGCCACAGCAGCCCCCGCCGCAACATCCACCGCCCCCCATAGGAGGCATGGGCGAAAAATCAGTCCCATTAGAAGAACCTTTAGACACNGCCGCGAACACGGAAAGCGACCTTTTAGCAGGCTGTTCGCAATTGGGACAGTCCGCGCCNGTAGAACTCATAGACTGCAGCTTTTCAAAACTATGGTCACATTGCGTACACTGATATTCATAGAGNGGCATAATAACTCCCATAATCTTCNATGTGANCGAATTTACCTTATTACCAATGTTTNCGTCAACAAATTATTCAACTAAACAAGTTCTTCTGTGATAGGAAACAATAAATAATATCCCTCTACATANCNAGAATAAAATTTCTTGACATGAACATTNCATGAATGTAAGACTACCCATGGTCAAGGATTACGCAGCTACAATTCTGGGAGGAAANATGGCAGACGTTAAGATAGAGGTACGTGCAAATGGNCCATGCCGAGTAACTGGACCNATAGACATCGTCGACCAAGATGGAAANGCCTACAACATACCCGAAGGTCAGTGGGTTTCACTGTGCCGNTGCGGGGCATCNGAAAACAAACCGTTTTGCGACAGTGCACACCGTTCTATAGAGTTTGACGCCCCGAGCGAAGCTCACTAGATATTACTAGATTTTAGTTGTCCACACNGTGAGGCTTGTGCAATAGTACACAGCCTCACTAATTTTTTTANGTGTAGAGAACAAAAGACCAATGAATACAGACAACTTTGTTACAGCGGGCAAGTTTTTATTTGATCAATATAACGCTAACAAGGAAATGGAACCNCTTCCTAAACATATACATCCTGAATCAATAGAAGAAGCTTATTCCATTCAACACGAATATCTCTCTCTACTCTCACAAACATATGGTCAACCTGTTGGACACAAACTCGCATACACTACAAANACTATGCAAGAGCGTGCAGGGCTTACAGAACCCTGCGCAGGAATCATACTAGGGTCCACNGTGTACCAATCTCCAGCAGTCTTAAANCATACCGATTACATAAAACTCGGNATAGAATGTGAAATAGCTGTTATTCTGGGAAGCGATATCACACCAGCTGCATCACCTCATACTATTGANTCAGTCGGTGGTTCTATTGAATGCATTATGCCTGCATTTGAAGTAGTCGACTTCCGGACACCCGACCTACAAGGTATGGAGAGAGCTCTCACNGCCATATCTACAAACATATCTAATGCAGGGNTAATACTGGGTGACGCCATTTATGATTGGCAAAATCTGGACCTGCANNGAGCNCGTGGTGAAATGTTTATAAACGGTGAGTCAGTGGGACATGGCACTGGTGCCGATATAATGGGACACCCATTTGCGCCATTAGTATGGTTAGCTAATAAATTTTCAGCCGAAAATAAAACGATAACAGCGAGTTCTGTGATAATTACAGGAAGTATTGTCACGCCAAAGTACTTATCAAAAGATGACAGTGCTACTATAACAATAACAAACCTTGGGGAAGCTCATCTATCTGTAGGCTGACTCTCGCCACGATAGATTCGTTTGACTGATTTAACTGAGTTTATCCTGTTTTCTGCTAACGTATCCGCTGCTTTAGAGGTCGTAATCTCTTCCTTATTAGCAACGTTGATAATATCAGTCATAATATCGTAGATTTTCTCAGTTTTTTCGCGGGATCTTTCTGAACTGTAAGAAGCACCAATCTCGCAGGANGCATTAATGATTCCACCTGCATTTATAACATAATCCGGTGCATANAAAATGCTCTTTTTGTACAGACATTCTGATATGAATTCATTCAACANTTGATTATTAGCTCCACCTGCTATTATCTCGCAATTAAGAAGCTCTATAGTTTCAGTATTAAGGACTCCACCTAAAGCATTAGGCGAAAAAATATCGCAATTNACTCCATAGATTTCTTCAGTAGGNACCGTACGTATNCCTAGTNCTTCAGCTTTNTTTATAGCAGCAGNTGATATGTCAGTTGCAACNATATGNGCATTTTCTTTAAGCAGCAACAGCGCNGTATTGTATGCCACCTTTCCAAACCCCTGCATAGCAATCGTTTTACCTTCAAGAGAATCGGAGCCCCATGACGCCTGTGCGCAAGCTTTCATACCCATATAAACACCTAAACCAGTCATTATAGAAGTATCGCCACTACCACCCTGGCTCAGAGGCAAACCGACAACATGTTTCGTTTCTTGATTAATGCAAATAAGGTCATCAGTATTTGTTCCAACATCAGCGGTGGTCAAGTAACGGCCATGGAGCGTATCTACAAACTGCCCGAACGATCTTAAAAAAGCCTCATTTTTGTTTATTTGTGGATCAGCTATTATAACGGCCTTACCACCCCCGAGAGGGATGTCGGCAATAGAGGACTTATATGTCATAGCCCTAGATAAATTAAGCACATCATCCAATGCTGCTTCTTCGGAATTATAAGGCCATATCCTAGTACCCCCACAAGCAGGACCCAGGGTAGTGTCATGAATAGATATAAATGCTTTAAGTCCAACTGAAACATCTGAATATACAAGAAGTTCCTCATGGCCAGATTCGCTGATCCGATCAAATAATTGCATATGTCACTCCCTTAATAGACCAAAGCCTCGATGGGTATTCAAATTATATAGTAATTAACTCCAACAGGTCGATTGAGCAGAGGTTTGACCAATCACGACGCCATAGGAGTATAATTTGCGTGCCATTATCCAATGGTCTGGTCCGAATACAGGATAAAACTATAAACGGAGAAAAGGGGAATAATGCCACCTAAACAATATCAAAATCCACCATCACTTTTACTAGACCCAGGGTCACGGTATTCCGCAACCATAAAAACTAATCATGGAGACATTACGCTGCAGTTATTACCAGCAGAAGCACCTCGAACCGTTAACAATTTTGTGTTTTTAGCTCGAGACGAATTCTATAATGGGGGAGGGTTTCACAGAGTCATCAAGGACTTCATGATCCAAGGTGGTTGTCCAAAAGGGGACGGCACAGGGGGTCCAGGTTACCGATTCCCCGATGAAGAAGTTAAAAGACCCTATACCAAAGGCACACTAGCTATGGCTAACGCGGGTCCAAATACCAACGGAAGCCAGTTCTTTATAGTACATGGAGCAAATGTCGGCCTTCCACCCAACTACACCATTTTTGGGCAACTGATATCAGGTGAAGATGTTCTAGACACTCTAGCGAACGTTCCCGTGATTTCAGGAGGCGGAGGAGAGCAGTCTAAGCCAGCAGACACCCTAGAGATCGTCAGTATAGAGATATCAGAAGAGCCGATAGAAAGTAGCGAAGCCTAAAAGATTAAGAAAGTCAGACTCTAAGAGGTCACGGGAAGTTTTGGCCTCTTAGAGAACAAGAATAGAACTCCACCCACCACATTAAGCAATGCTAGTATAAGAAACGCATCTGTATAATTACCTTGAACATCTCTTAAATATCCGGCCAATGGCGAGGAGATCAATAACAGAACATTCATTGGAACAGTCGACAATCCTAATATCTTTCCAAAAGAGGCTCTCCCAAAATATTCTCCTCGGATCGCTACCGTCAAAGGATTTCTGCCTCCAAATCCGATCCCGAATAAAACTGCAAATAGATAGACCATTGGCAAACTATGGGCAAAAGTTAGGACTACAACTCCTACTGCTTGAATAGTAGTAAAACCGAAAAGCACCCAGTTCTTTGGGGCTCTATCACCACTATACCCACCCACTATCTGGAATATCATGGCTACTCCAGTGTAGGCAGCTACTACCCAGCCTGTGGTCTGGATATCAAACCCTCTATCTTTTAACAACAAACCCAGATGCGTCATAATGGCTAATAGCACCATAGAAGTAAACCCATGACCAAATGCGATTAACCAAAAAGCCGACGTTTTAATAGCTTGAGAAGCTGTCCAATCTACTTCGACATCCTCCGAGTTGACTACAAGGCCATCATTAGTTTCGCCCTTACCCAAATCACCATCAGGAAATTGACCGTGATCCTGCGGTTTATTGCGAATAGCTTTTGAAATTGGAAAGGCAATTATTAAAACGAAAATAGCTAAGATTAAAGCGGTGCGATCCCAACCTAAGCGATCATGTTCAGGGTCTACCGCCCATGCTATCACCGGAACAAGAATCAAAGCCCCTAGTCTACTACCGAGACTTGCCCAACCAATAGCTGTAGACCTCCTACGAATGAACCAATTATTTATTCCCGTCATAAGAGGCAACCAACTACCGAGACCCTGACCCAACGCCATTACCACAAAAGCAATGTAAAACATCCATAAATTAGTAACTTGAGAGAAAATCAGAAACCCTATGCCCAAAAAGATCAATCCGATAAGAACCATTCGTCTGGTTCCTAGCCGGTCAGTCAAGTACCCTTCAACGGGGCCCATGATCCCACCTTCTATACGTGTCAAAGTAAGGGCAAAACCAAGTTGGGTACGACTCCAGCCAAAGTGACTTTCAAGAGCGACTGACCAGACTGTCATGGCATGGTAAAGAGGCACTGTGGCAACAGTCATGATGAACCCAGTTAGAACTACAAGCCACCAACCGTAATAAACGCTGCTACATTTTGTATATATGTTTTTAAGAAACATAAATTCAGTAAGCCGACCTCTAACAACTATCTACAACTAGACATCATCAATGGACTTTATTATGGCGTTCCGATAATTTCAGGATATTATCCCAATAAAACCATCTAAGGATTATTTAGTTCGTCACTCGAGATGCCAGCCAAAGGTCATAGACTATCTTCCTAGAAAGACCAGTTGATAAGACGACATGTGCGACCGCTTCTTTGGCCCTAAAACCTTGGTCTCGTAGCGATTGCAATTCTAGTTTTATATTTTCAAAATCAGCAGGGGCATTGACTGCGGATGACGTGCCTTCGTTTTGCAATACCAGAACAAACTCCCCACGCGGAGACTGGAAATGCGCCTTGGCTGTTTCAATAGTTCCAGTAAATATTTCTTCATGAATCTTGGTCATCTCCCGGCATACTGTAACTTGGCAATTACCCAAAACCGCAAGAATATCTGCCAAGGTATTTTGCAATCTATGTGGAGATTCAAATAAAACTACAGTATTATATTCGCCACTCACTGCCTTTAGTCGATCTAAGCGATCTTTCTTTTTGCGCGGCAAGAATCCCATGAATCTAAACTGATCAGCTGGAAAACCTGCATAACTTAGAGCAGTAGTCACAGCAGATACACCTGGGATAACTATAACTTCATGATTGTTTAACGACGCTTGAAGAACTAAATCTGACCCCGGATCGCTTATACAAGGCATACCTGCATCAGTTACTAATGCCACACTGCCTGAAGCTAGTTTCTCCAAGAGATCTTCTCTGCGCTGAATGTAATTATGAGCATGATAACTAATCATGCGGACATGAATATCTAGATGGCTTAAGAGTTTCCTGGTAACTCTTGTATCTTCCGCCGCGATAATGTCTACATGTTTTAGAATTTTTACGGCCCTATAAGTCAAATCTTCTAAATTACCTATAGGAGTTCCTATTATATATAGAGTTCCCATGCGTGGAGTATACATTAGATATCGAAGTGTGAGACCAATGTGATTCTAATCTCTATCCCTATCTAACGAAACTACTCACGGAGGACGTACTCACTCCTGCTGTTGCCGTAATCTAATTAGCACTGTAAGCTGCTATTACAAGCAGTAACACCCATATCAGAGACTATCAAAGGAGCGAACATGGCAAACCTAAATGGTGGTCATTTATTTATAAGATGCCTTAAACAAGAAGGAATAACAAAAGTGTTTACCATAGTTGGTGACACGATCCTTCCCCTAGTAGATGCAGCCGAGGATGAAGGAATAGAATTTATAGATGTACGTCATGAAGGAGCAGCCATGTTCATGGCTGAAGGATATGCGCGTATAACCGGAAAGCCTGCTGTCGCTATGTTTACAGGTGGGCCAGGTTTCTCTAACGCTATATCTGGTTTGCCAGCAGCATATACCTCTGAATCCCCTGTAATATTTGTAGCCGGCGCAGCCGCATTACCAGAAAAAGGCATGACATCGTTCCAAGAAATTGATCAAGTTGAAATGGCAGCACCAGTCACAAAAGGATCTTGGCTCATTCATGACCGATCAAGAATTCCGGAATTTGTCGCAACTGCCTTCCGGACTGCCACATCAGGTCGCACCGGACCGGTCCACTTAACCTTTCCTATAGACATACAGGAGCAACTTATTAGCGAAGAGGAGCTACCGTCATTTTTACCTAGTGAATACCGGAATACCGGTAGGTCTCAGGGAGATAGCAGCCTAATCAAACAAGCAGCATCATTACTATCAAACTCCACCAAACCAGTAATAATTGTTGGTAATGCCGCTAGGTATTCTATAGAACCCGAGCAACTTGAGAAATTAGTTGAAGCGACAGGAGCCCCCATATTCACCGTCGAACAAAGCAGGGGTCTGATAGACGATAACCATCCTTTATGCTTTGGTTACGCTGATGGCGCTTTAAATAAGACTGCTCTTCGATTTAGAGAAGCGGACGTAGTACTCCTTCTCGGCAAACGTTTAGATCATAGATATGGGTATGGTCAGTCCTTTAGTGCCGATGCGAAACTTATTCAAGCAGACCCATCGGAAGCAGAAATTGGACGAAACAGAGGGGTTTCCGTTGGGTTATTCGGTCATCTCGGTGCGATAACAGAACAAATCACTGATGCAGTTGAGATTACTGGCAAATCAAAATCAGACCACTGGTTGTCGGATTTACGGAGTGATCGAGAGGCCTGGTTGCAAGAACTAAGAAATCACGCCAACGGAGCACAGCCACTGCATCCCCTCGATATATACACAAATATAGAGCATCTTATCGATGATGACACCTTCATCATTATGGACGGGGGAGATTATGTCCAATGGGGCCGATCTTACCTACCAGCGAGAAAACCTGGGCATTTCTTAAGACTCGGACCCTTGAGTCACTTGGGAGCAAGCATCCCTTATGCTATGGCTGCCAAAGTGGCATCCCCAAAGAGCAAGGTACTAACTTTCATTGGAGACGGCGCGTTTGGATTTTATTCCATGGAATTCGACACATGTATTCGCCATAACCTACCTATAACGGTAGTAATGGGCAACGATTCTAACTGGGGAATCGATAAAACATTCCAATTGGCATATTACAACCGCGCAATAGGCACAGACTTACGCTTTGTCAGATATGACAAAGTCGTTGAGACAATTGGTGGATATGGAGAATATGTGGAGAAAGCAGAAGACGTGTCTCCTGCCGTTGAACGCGCAATAGCTTCAAACCTTCCCTCATTAATAAATGTAAGCGTCCGTCCAGGTGCTAGCCCATTAGCTGATGCTATGATAGCTAAAAGAACAGGAAAATAATTTATTGATAGTGATAGAGTTGGCTGTACCAGTCTGCTAGTAAAACCCCGGACGTTACTTAATGGCTACATTTGCACAAAATATGCATGTTTTCGTAACAAAAAGTACGCGATTCGTTACAGGTAGTACGCCAAGTTGTGTATTGTTTATGTAAATGCTAAATTCGGTCAACAATATGTATTGACAATTACTAACTGAAGGTTTAAATTCTGTAATAAGCCTTCAAAAGAAACCTAATTTAGGGAGGAGCTAGTATGCTAAAGATCGGTCATGAGGTCATACGACCAGGCAAGCGATACGGCGAGCCCGATGTTTCAATTCCAATACCTGAAGAACTTGAGACACAGGGGGACAACGCAGGTATCCCTACCAATCAGCGAGAAGTTGACTGGTACGCTCGTGAATATCCATTAGAGACAATGAATATCACTGAAAGGGCTTCACGCGACTGGGCCAACACTCTTAGAGACCAGCACGTAGAGATGCGTGAGATTCGCAAGGAACACGATAAGCTAAACTCAAACCTTATAATGGCAACCCGTCAGACTGCAGAGCTAGAACCTAGCGCTCAGCCAAGCGGTAACGATATTACAGAAGCTATTAAAGACAAGGCTAGAGAGTTAGGCTTCTTGGAAGTAGGAATATGTGCCTACGACACAAGATATGAATATGCTAGCAAGCGCGGGTTCAACAGATACCAGCATGCTATCTGCTTAGCATATGAACAGGATTTTGAGCCAACACAGACTATTCCTAGCGTTGACGCTGAGATAGTACACTCCAGCACTTACAGGACTCAGGCAGCGGCCGCATTAGAGCTAGCCAACCTGATTCATGGTGAGGGCTACCACGCACAGGTAATTCACTCCAGTGACGCCACTGGACCAATAATTGCCATGCACGTAGCAGCTGGGCTAGGCCAGATGGGAGCATGTGGATATCTACTGACTCCTCACGCTGGTAACCGACAAAGGTTATTAATGATAACTACTGACGCTAATGTCACCTATGACAAGCCAGTAGACTACGGTATCCACGCATTCTGCCAAGTATGTCAGGTATGTGTAAACCGCTGCCCAGGTCGCGCACTCATGAGAGATAAGATCTGGTGGCGTGGTATCGAAAAGAACAAA
>PBBR01000012.1 GCA_002716645.1 Chloroflexota bacterium | reverse complement strand
AGCATCCCGAAATAGGATCGTTAAATTATTAGTTATGGTAACTAAGCTGTAATATAACAGGTGCCCTTCGGGGTATTGTCAAGGCAGTTTTAAGCCAATTTTTGATATTTTTTAAAAAAAAGTCGAAAATTGGCTTAATTTCGTAATAATTTGCCCGGAAGTTTAGTTAAATGAAGATTGTTCCAAACAATAGTTAGAGTAATGAAAGGGCTTTGTCTAAACGCAACAGGGTAGAATCCTTTCCCAAGACCTCCATCAATTCAAACAATGGAGGTGTCGCATCTCTGCCAGTAACTGCGCTTCTTATGAGACCGAAAAATTCTCTTGGTTTTAAATCCGACTCAGCACAAGCCGCCCGTAAAACTTCTTCAATATTTGCAGATACGTAAGGATCTAACTTTTTAACTGCGGAAATAATATTCTCGAGAGCAGCACTAGTTTGAAGTGAATCCATACCTTTCTGGATTATCTGGATTTTACTGCAACCCACATCAGAGTCGAAGAAATAGGACGTAATGTCTTTAGATTCCACTAACGTCTTCATACGTTCTTTTATAAGGGGCACGACTCTTAATAGATAATCTCTATCTATACATGACTCAGTATCACCGACAATGAACGGTAGCATCAAGTCAGCCAGATTCTCATCAGCAAGATCCCTTATGTATACCCCGTTCATCCATTGGAGACGCTCTATATCAAATATAGACGCAGGCTTACCAACTCTATCGAGACTAAACTCATTCTTAATCGTTTCTAAAGGTATTACGTCACTATGGTCATCAAGAGACCAACCTAGTAACACCATAAAATTCTTAAGAGCGTCAGGGAGATATCCTTCATCTCGGTACTCCAAAATTGACGTCGCACCATGTCTCTTTGAGAGTTTGGATTTATCAGGTCCCAAAATCATTGGTAAATGCCCGAATTTGGGTGGAGTAAAACCCAGTGCTTGATATATTAAAAGATGACGAGGAGTACTCGACAACCACTCTTCTGCTCTCAGAACATGGCTAATATCCATCAGATTATCATCAACAACCACAGCAAGATGATATGTTGGGAATCCATCAGATTTCAGCAAAACAAAATCATCTAGTAGATGATTTTGCCATTCAACTTCTCCACGAATAATATCATTAACGCTAGTCGTTCCATCTAAGGGCATCTTGAACCTAACAACGTAACTCGCCCCTGAACTGTCTAGCTCATTGATATCACTAACAGCCAGACTCCTACAATGACCATCATAGCCTATAGACTGTTTATTAGCTTTCTGAGATTCCCTAAGATCAGAAAGCCTCTCCCTAGTGCAATAGCAACGATACGCATAGCCTGTATTTATTAAAGTATTCGCAGCGTCACTATAGTGACCTAACCTTTCAGATTGATAATAAGACCCAAAATCACCACCTACCTGAGGACCTTCGTCCCAGTCAATGCCAAGCCACTGGAGTCCCTCCAATATGCTATCCACAGCTCCAGGGACTAACCTTTCTTGATCGGTATCTTCAACTCTCACTATAAATTTCCCGTTGTTCCGTCTTGCAAACAACCAATTAAATAGTGCAGTTCTAATATTACCAATATGAGGATGNCCTGTCGGGCTTGGTGCATATCTGACCCTAACTTGTTTGCTCATATATCCTCTGAACTAATTCGCATGCGCCACAGCNCAATTTATCATAAATTATTATTTAAAAATGCCCGTATGACATTTGATAGATATTCNGGTCTNTGATACCCAATATCGTGAATCGTATTCTGAATCCAGTGTACTTTGCAGTTAGAAATAGTACTAGATGCAACCGCTACTCGGCTCTGCTTGTTCCAAAATCTTTCCAGGTGTCGTTTCATAGGNAGTGGTCCTGCCGGCACCAATAGCGTAGGACACTTAATATTTGGCCACATTGAGGATGCAGGTTCGTCCCACATTGCTTTCATAACTTGNATGTGATTATCTGGNTGCAAAATATCATGCATTTGGCCGCAATCGTCTTCCCAGACCATCGTCTGTACTATGCGTTCTATATCAGCGTTCCAACAGCAAGCAAGTTGTTCGCTCATTCTACNCAGCAATTCACTTCTAGTCCCAGATACATCTCTAGGAAATGTATTTTGTTTAACAGTTTCCCAATCGCTTATCTCAGAAGAACCAATCCGACCAAATCCACCATCTATCATAGTCAAGCTACTAATTCGTTCCGGATGCAGATAAGCAAGTCCTGCAGCAACAGTTGCTCCCCAAGAATGCCCTAACACACCGATTGTAGATATATCTAGAACGTCCAAAAGTTGGACCATATCTATGGCCAGAGTCTTCCAGTCATAGCCCTCGGTAGCCTGAGTCGTCTTACCATGACCACGTTGGTCTGGAGCAATTACCTTAAAATCTCTTGCGAGATCGGGAGCAATCAGATCATACCAATTTGCTGAAGAAGCTAGACCGTGCAAAGCTAACACCGGAGGTGCATCAGGCTCTCCCCAGACCATACACCTAATGGACAACCCATTAGAATCGATAATCTTTTCTGATAAAGGAGTCTTCCTCATTTCCATACTCTAGTTCAAGACCTTATTCAAAAACATCACAATAATGTCAGGATTTATTTATTTTGGACCAAGTATCCCTAAGTGATACTGTCCGGTTAAAAACCAATTGCCCTNGTGTAGAATCAATATAATCCAAACAAAAATACCCTTGCCTTTCAAACTGATATGTAACACCTTGGGATGATCCTTCCAAACTCGGCTCTACGTAGCATTCAGTCAATACCTTAAGAGAATCCGGATTAAGCTTATCAGACAGTAGCCCACCATCATCTCCATCATCTTTATTGGCAAATAAATTATCGTAAAGTCGTATTTCAGCCTTTATTGCATGCTTTGCGGATACCCAATGTAGCGTTCCTCTGACCCTACGCCCATCAGGAGATGATCCACCNCGGGAGTCAGGGTCGTACGTGCATTGGATTTCCATTATGCGGCCTTCTGAGTTTTTAATCATGTCAACACACGTTATGTAATACGCAGATCTAAGCCGAACTTCCTTGCCGGGAGCCAACCTAAAGAATTTAGACGAAGGATTCTCCATAAAATCATTACGTTCTATAAAAAGCTCCCTAGAAAATGGAACCTTACGAGTCCCCATGGAAGCGTCTTCGGGGTTATTTATAGCATCAAATTCCTCTACTAGATCTTCAGGATAATTAATCAAAACAATTTTTACGGGATCAAGAACGCCCATCACTCGAGGAGCTGTAATATTTAGATTAGTTCTAAGGCAATGTTCGAGTAGAGCTAATTCGACCTCAGTATCTCGTTTAGCGATACCTATCTCANGNCAAAACATTCTTATGGCTTCTGGAGTATATCCTCTCCTTCTGAGGCCAGATATGGTAGGCATTCNAGGATCATCCCAGCCGCTAACATGTTTATTCTCCACCAGATCCCTCAATAGCCGTTTACTCATTACCGTATTACTCAAGTTAAGTCGAGCAAACTCAATTTGTTGAGAATGATGTACNTTCAAAACATCTAGAAACCAATCGTATAAGGGGCGATGATCTTCAAACTCCAAGGTGCACAATGAATGAGTGACTCTCTCTATAGAATCAGACAAACTATGAGCGAAATCATACATTGGATATATTTTCCATGTATCCCCAGTTCTGTGATGTGGTACTTTACGTATCCTGTATAAGGTCGGGTCACGAAGATTCAAGTTTGGTGACGCCATATCTATCTTGGCTCGAAGAACATGGGCNCCATCCTCAAATTCTCCATTCTTCATTNGNTCGAACAGAGCTAGATTATCTTCAACCGATCGANCACGATATGGGCTTTCTTGTCCTGGCTCTGTGAGAGTCCCTCGATATCTCCGAATATCATCAGCTTGCAGGCTATCCACATACGCCAATCCTTTTTGTATCAACGCAACGGCANAGTCGTAAAGTTGATCAAAATAATCAGAAGCGAAATATAAATGATCCTGCCAGTCATATCCTAACCATTTAACATCCGTTTTGATTGATTCAACATANTCAACATCTTCTCGAGCAGGATTAGTGTCGTCAAACCTCAAGTGACAAATGCCCCCATATTCGTTCGCAACACCAAAATTAAGACAGATGGATTTAGCATGNCCAATATGAAGATATCCATTNGGCTCCGGAGGAAAACGTGTAATAATCGATGAATCACACTTTCCTGAGCTAATATCGTGAGAGATTATGTTCCTNATAAAATCAGGTGCCGGATTATCTGGAGTGGCCATCAGAACTATTTACAAAATCCTATCAATTTAGTNGGCGCACTCAAGCGGAGAAGCACCTGCGGACATTCTAGCATATGACCNCTACCTGAATCNGAGTCACATGTGGAGCTATAACACCTACTTCAGCGTTATAGATTCCAAGGCATCTGACAAGTCTTTTGGCAGAGTGGACTGAAATTCGATTGGTTCCCCTGTAACCGGGTGTCGAAATGCTAAGTAATGTGCGTGGAGGAAATGCCGTGAAACAATATTACTACTCCTACCATATACAGTATCTCCAACTAGTGGATGGTTAAGGTAGGCCATATGAACTCTAATCTGGTGAGTCCTACCGGTCTCCAGCTTTATACCTAAATATGTATAACCTTCCAANCGNTCCAATACAGTGTAAATGGTCTTAGCATGCCGTCCGTTTTCTACGACTGCCATTCGTTTCCTGTTATACGGGTCTCTTCCTATTGGTGCATCGATTATGCCTTCATCGCTNTCTAGCAAACCTTTGCACAAAGCTAGATATCCCTTATCGACGTTTCTACTACTAATTTGAGCNGCNAGACTCTGATGGGCATCNTGCGTTTTGGCAACCATGATAAGGCCTGAAGTATCTTTGTCTAAACGGTGCACTATGCCTGGCCGNATTTCTCCTCCAACACCTGCTATATCAGGGCAATGTGCTAGAAGCGCGTTAACCAGAGTACCATCTGGATGCCCCGGCCCNGGGTGAACAGGAAGACCATGAGGTTTATCAACAACCGCTATATGCTCATCCTGATAAATAAAAGCAATCGGGATATCCTGCGGAAGGATATCTACGGGGCTAGGTTCAGGCATAACAATTTGTACTNTGTCNCCTGATTTCACTTTGTATGAAGGCTTTACGGAAGATCCGTTTACAGTCACATGCCCAGAATCAATCAAAGCCTGTAGCCTGCTTCGAGTAGTAGCCTTTTCTTGGTCCGCAAGAAAAGCGTCTACTCTTTTTCCAGACTCATTAACTAGATATTGTTGATCCATAATATCCACAATAGCAGCTCTAAAACTTTATAGGAATAAATACATAAGTAAAACTGTGTCTGCTACAAACCCAACATATGTGGTCAGATAAATTATACCGATTCCTGATCGTGATCATCATGGTATTCGCGTTCCGNTAATAAAATCGTCCACACCAAGAGACATAAGCCGGTAATGATTGATGCATCNGCAATATTGAAAGCTGGCCATCTCCAAGAAGATACCCCTATATCGATGAAATCAGTAACATGCCCTATGCGGATACGGTCCGTAACATTTCCCAACGCTCCGCCTATTTGCAATGCTATGCTCAACCTAAACCAATTACTAGGTTTTATTTGGCTCTTGTATATGTATAACAGCACACATACCCCAACAAAAGATACAAAAATCAATGGGAGGTTATTACCTGAAAAAAGCCCAAATATGCTCCCTGTGTTGTGTATGTGCGTAATGCGAGCGAACCCTTCTGGGGGTATTGAAACCCTACAAATCATACCGGAATCACACGGGATGAAGTGTTGAACTAAATATTTAGTAAATTGGTCTAGAGCCAAGACCACACCGGCACCTTGAGCAACTGCCCAGTGATAGGCTGAAGAGGTNGGCATCCCNTTCCNTNTNNGTCTTNANATATTAGGTAAGATTTTCATGAAAAAACNTAGAAACTGGTTCTACCGCCAAATCCTCCATATTTGCCCAGAAATGGTCTGCNCCTTCTACAGAGCTTATTATAGGAGGATNCNCAAATTGATTTAATACTTCAGTCAATCTATTGGNCTGGAGTAACTTATCCTTTGTACCTGATATGACAAACTTAGGCCTGTTATCATTTTTTAAAGTCGATTCCTCTAGCGCCTCTATTGAGGGAGATATAAAGGCAAAAGCTCTCGGAGACTCTTGCAATTCTGGATGCCCTAATATAACCCGCGTACCAAATGAGTAGCCTACAATACCGATATTCGTAGAATTTATCCCTGGCCATTCGGAAAGCATCTTTTGCGCTGCTACTACTTCTTGATACTCCAGATCTCCTTTAGAGTGCTCTCCCTCGCTGTTTCCTACCCCTCTAAAATTAAATTTCAACGACGCGATCCCCACCGTAGAAAGATGATAAGTTACGGCGGATACCACATTATTGTGCATGTTGCCACCAAACAAAGGNTGNGGATGACACACGACNACTCCAGGNATATTTCCNGTCAGGTCATCGGGNGTAGACAATATTCCTTCAAATNTAAGCCCATTTGCCTCAAAAGAAACCGCACTTTGACGCATAAAACCGCTCCTATCTGATTACACCAATCTTAATCACACTCGGTAGTGTTTAGCAAGGATTCCTGATAGAATGTGCCGCAATCTTTATTCACCAGATCACAGATGGTCCNACTATTTTGGTCTATGCTTGGTCTATGTAAGGAAGTATTAGTTTGATAGATTTAAGAAGCGATACAGTCACTAAACCAACCGAGGAAATGCGCANCGCAATGGCCCAATCAGAAGTTGGAGACGACGTATATGGAGAAGACCCATCTATTAACCTTCTCCAAGAAAAAGCGGCGGCCCTGCTAGGCAAGGAAGCTGGTTTACTTATGGCGAGNGGAANCATGAGTAACTTGGTAGCTATACTGGCGCACTGTGACCGAGGTGATGAAGTTATCATGGGTGACCAAGCCCACATATTTTGGAATGAATCTGGTGGTGCCTCTGGGCTAGCAGGAGTCCAAATACGGCTCATNNCTAATGGAGANCAGGGACAAATTAATCCTGACGAACTCGCNTCATCAATACGCCCAAAAGGTAACATACACACTGCTCCAGGGACACTAGTNTGCTTGGANAATACTCACAATCGCTGCAGCGGCGGAGTACTCACACCCAGTCAGACCGCAGAAATTGCTAACATCGCGCATTCTGCTGATGCAAAAGTTCATCTAGACGGCGCTAGGCTATTTAACGCAGCAATTGCTCTAGAAGTTCCGGTCACTGAGCTTACAAAGGATGTCGATGATGTCTCGTTTTGTTTATCTAAGGCACTGAGCTGTCCGGTGGGATCAGTCCTATGTGGCTCCAAAGAATTTATTCAGGAAGCCCTTAGATGGAGAAAAATGGTAGGTGGCGGGATGCGCCAAGCAGGAGTTTTGGCAGCAGCAGGATTAGTCGCATTAGATAATATGGTTGATCGCCTCGCGGATGACCATGCCAACGCAAGACAACTGGCCGCTGGTATAGCTAACATCAAGGGACTCAGTGTGGACCCGGAAACCATAAGCACCAACATCGTGATCTTTGATATAGACCCTTCAGTTGGTCCCGCAGCAGAAGTAATAAACGCATTAAAGGAGCAGGACGTCTTGGTTAGCTCACCAGGCCCTAGCTCTATACGCATGGTAACCCACCGCCATATAACTGGCTCTGATATTGAAAAAGCTCTGGCAGCCACATCCAAAGTTGTCGATACTTTAGGATCAAACTCCAAATAACAGGACTATTAATAAAAATACACGGAGGCCAGCTAACCTAATGGCAGACGGCAGAATCAATATTAGTTCCACAGCATTAATAATCGCGGATTTCTACAAAGATATGATGGGAACAATACCTCATTCTATTGAAAGAAACGTTTTGGACAACACTCAAAAATTGCAGAAAGCCGCAAGACAATCGGGGATGCTAATCTGTTACTCTGCCACGGTATTTCGACCAGGTTATATAGAAATAAGCGACCGGAACAAGACTTTCAGTCAGCGAAAAAACTCTGGTCAACCAGCGGTGTCCGATCCAATTGAAGTGATTCACCCAGGGGTATCTCCGATAGACGGAGAAGTTGTTGTCGGGAAACACAGGGTAAACGCTTTATATGGGACAGATTTGGATATGACTCTCAGGGCCAACCAGATCAACACCATAATAATTCTGGGCTACGCAACCAGCGGAGTAGTATTGTCCACAACCAGGTTCGCAGCCGATTCAGATTACAGCATAATAATAGTAGAAGACTGCTGCGCTGATACGGACCCTGAAGTACATAATTTCTTAATGGAGAAAATCTTCCCGAGGCAAGCTGATGTAGTAACTTCAGTAGATATGATCAAAGCGCTATCTTGACTCGGAATTTTCTTCCCAAAGACGACGCAACCGAATGGCCTTGGCATGTTCATCCCCATTTTCAGATGGCTGATAATAACTAGCATCTGATACATTTTCCGGCAAGTAGGTTTGTTCAACAAAGTTTTCGGCATAATCATGGGCGTATCTATATTCACGGCCATATCCCAAATCTCTCATTAATCCTGTAACCGCATTCCTAAGATGCATTGGAACTGGGTAAGAAGGTAAATTCCTGACGTCCTCCAGCGCTTTTTCTAATCCAGCATAGGCAGAGTTACTTTTGGCAGCTGAAGCCAAATAGACCGTTGCCTCGGCAAGAATAATCCTACCTTCTGGCATCCCTATAAGGTGAAGCGCCTGCTGAGCGGCAGTGGCAATTACTAAAGCATTCGGATCAGCTAGCCCTACGTCTTCAGCCGCTGAAATCACCAAACGCCGAGCTATAAACGTAGGGTCTTCGCCAGCATCAATCATTCGAGCAAGCCAATACAGTGCTCCGTCAGGGGAAGATCCTCTTATAGATTTAATAAAGGCCGAAATAGTGTCATAGTGTGAATCCCCTGATTTATCGTAATTGGCGGAGCGATGTTGTAGAGCCTCAGACATCGCATCAGCATCGATAAATCTCGAACCATCCTCATTTTCAGAAGAACTGGTTACTGCTATTTCCAACGCGTTTAATGCAACTCGAGCATCACCGTTCGAATAACTAAGAAGATGTTGGATGGCCTCGTCTGAGACCTGCGCTTTCATGATTCCTAGGCCACGTTCACTATCAACCAGCGCTCTGCGCACAAGTATTTCAACAGATTGAATATCCAGCGCTAAGAGAGTAAATACCCTGCACCGGGACAACAAGGGAGCATTAACCTCGAAAGAAGGATTCTCAGTCGTTGCACCCACAAGTGTTACAGTCCCATCTTCTACATGAGGTAATATCACGTCTTGCTGAGATTTATTGAATCTATGTATCTCATCAATAAATAAGACTGTCTTTGTGCCATACATAGAAAGCCTATCTCTTGATTCACCTATAAGTCTTCGTAAATCCGCCACTCCGGATGTTACCGCGCTCAAGGCCTCAAAATGGGATTTAGTAACACTAGCTATTAGACGAGCCAGACTAGTTTTACCGGTCCCTGGGGGTCCCCACAAAATTATAGATGGCAATCTATCCGCATCTATAGCAGATCGCAATATCTTGCCTTGACCTAAAATATGTTCTTGACCAACTAAATCATCAAACGTTTGAGGGCGCATGCGCTCCGGCAAAGGGGCAATGCTTCGATTCATCAACTCTCGTGCATGGTCAAATAGAGTCATATATTCACCTTTCGAATCACATATCAATTACACTGCGTGCAAGTTGACTCTACCTAAAATGGGGTAAAACTTTATCGGAGAACAATTCCATTGAACGTTTCAAATCTTCATGAGGAATCAACCCACCAATATTCTGCCAGAACAAGACCCCCTGGCATCCCATTGACTCCCTTAGCTCCTCAATACGATCTATACATTCTTTGGGGTCACCAACGATAGCGTAATCATTAAGTATCGACTCTGAAGTCAGCTCTAGAGCACGGCTAGATCGCCGTGATTGTCCTGACTTCAACACATTTAAATAATTATCTATAGTAGCTCCTAACAGAGTCTTAGCTTTATTACGATTTTCTGACACGCAGGCTGCTAGGGTAGGGATTATCTTAACGTTTTCAATACTATGTCCACTTTCTGCAAGAGAATTTCTATACACGGAAAGATTCTCTACTACACCTTGTGTTCCGATAATTAATGGGGTAACAAGAATATTATGTCCGAGTTCTCCTACCATTGGAAATGTATCAACACTGTTAGCAGCAATATAGATTGGTGGATGCGGTCTCTGAATAGGCTTAGGCTCTACAGCCAGATTCTGGATATCGTAATACTGGCCTTTATGACTCACATTTTCATCAGCCCACGCGGCCTTAACTAATTGCAACCCCTCTAGAAATCTGGCTCTTGCCTCGTCAACCTCCACACTCAGACCAGAATAGTGCTCTGGATTAGAACCTCTACCAACACCAAATAACACTCTACCGCCTGAAATTATATCTAGAGTTGCGACTTCTTCCGCCAAACGTACTGGGTTATGAAGTGGTAGTAGATTGACCGCCGTGCCGATACGAATATTACTGGTACACTGGGCTACAGCAGATCCTACTAGTAAAGGTGAAGGCATTACAGAGAATCTGGGATTGAAATGGTATTCGGCCATCCACACTGAATCGAATCCCACTTTGTCGGCTACAGTACACTGTTCTATAAATTCACGATACCTGTTACTTGAGTTTTGCCCATCACCACGAGGTAGCTGATCAAAAATTCCAAATTGCATGACCAATCCCGTCACTATATAAGTATGTGTTAGTAGTAGTGGCCAGTATAACAGTGATTTATAAATCGTTATTATCTATAATGGGATATTACCATGTTTCTTAGAAGGTAACGTTTCCCTCTTACTAGCTAACATGTTCAGGGCATCTATAACGCGTATCCGCGTATCCGCAGGATCAATTACATCGTCAAGGTAGCCTCTGTTAGCGGCTGTATAGGGATTGGTAAATCGGTCTTGATAGTCTTCTACCAACTCTCGTCTAGTTGCTTCGGGATCATCGGACTTTGAGATTTCATCACGATATATTATATTAACCGCACCATCGGGTCCCATAACGGCTATTTCTGCTGAAGGCCATGCTAGATTGATATCGGACCGCAGATGCTTACTACTCATAACGATATAAGCGCCACCATAAGACTTCCGCAATATAACGGTTATTTTAGGGACAGTAGCCTCAGCGTAGGCGTAAATCAATTTTGCCCCGTGCCTTATAATCCCTCCGTATTCCTGATCAACACCCGGCATAAACCCAGGCACATCTACTAAGGTAACTAAAGGTATATTGAAACAGTCACAGAATCTAACAAATCTAGCGGCTTTCGAAGACGCATCTATATCCAAGACTCCCGCTAGGTAAGCTGGCTGATTGCCCACTATCCCAACAGTTGAACCGTTCATCCTAGCTAATCCCACAACAACATTCTGGGCATAATCGGTCTGGACTTCCATAAAATCAGAGTCATCTACAATCCTATTAATCACTGTTCTAATATCGTAAGGTCTATTAGCTTCGTCTGGAACGATATACCGTAGTTCAGGATCAGATTGTATGGTATCAACATCATATTGCGGTGGGTCCGAAAGATTATTTGAAGGCAAAAATCCCAAAAGCCTTCTTACGTCATCAAGACAGTCCGCTTCACTATTGGACACAAAGTGAGCAACTCCGCTTTTTGTCGAATGTGGGTCAGCTCCACCTAATTCTTCATGGGTAACCTGTTCGCCAGTAACAGCCTTAACTACATCAGGTCCCGTTATATACATTTGGCCTATCCCTTTAACCATGAATATAAAATCTGTTATGGCTGGAGAATAGACTGCTCCTCCAGCAGATGGGCCCAATATGACGGATATTTGTGGTATTACCCCTGAGTACAGGGTGTTTCTGGAGAATATATCTCCGTACGCAGCTAAACTCGAAGCACCTTCCTGTATCCTAGCTCCTCCCGAATCATTCAGCCCAACTATTGGACAACCCGTCTTTCCAGCTAAATCCATAACCTTACAAATCTTCAGCCCAACTACCTCGGACAAAGACCCTCCAAACACAGTAAAATCCTGAGCAAATGCAAAAACCTGTCTGCCATCCACCTGACCGTATCCAGTAACTACCGCATCTCCTAAGAATTGTCGATCTGAAAGCCCAAAATCAGTTGTCCTATGAGTGACAAAAGAATCTATCTCCTGAAAGGTGCCTTCATCCATAAAGGCTATCAGCCTCTCTCTAGCCGTCAGTTTGCCCCGGCCATGCTGCTGATCAATTCTTGTTTGTCCTCCACCTTTATGGGCTTGATCTCTCAATTTGTTAAGGTCATCAATCTTGGTGTCTATATTTCTAGCGTTTTCCGACATTACCAATCCTTATTCCATATACTCTTGCCACATGCTAGCAAACACCGCTCAAACGGTGCAAGATAAATAGGCTGCGGTGTACAATGCGAAAATTGATTGAGACACCAAACTACCTAAGTGCTAGGGAACGTAATTGACAAAAATAGCTGACCTCAAAGTTGCAAATAACGAATCCATAATATGGGGAACCCGGACCTATGTGATGGGCATTATCAACGTTACGCCTGACTCATTTTCTGGTGATGGTCTGGATGCTGATATTGCAAAGATAGTAGAACAGGCACTACGTTTTGAGTCTGAAGGTGCCGACTTTCTGGACATCGGAGCAGAATCTACCAGGCCAGGGCACACACCTGTCACGCAGGAAGATGAGCTTCATCGTCTACTACCGGCAGTCAGTGCAGTAGCAGCAAAGGTTAACATACCTATTAGCATAGACACCTACAAATCAGAAGTAGCTAGAGAATGTTTAGACACAGGAGCATCAGTTATCAATGATATATGGGGAGGAACAGCGGACCCCAAGATTCTTTCAGTAGCCGCCCAGCATAAGGCGCCTATTATCCTTATGCATAATGATCGTTCTCCAAATTACGAAGATGTTGTATCGGATGTCATAAACAAACTTGAAAACTGCAAACTTCAAGCCATAGAAAAGGGCATACCGGCCACAGAGATAATACTGGACCCCGGAATAGGTTTCGCAAAAACTGCCGAGGACAATTTAGAAATATTGAATAGATTAGCCGAATTCAAAGTTCTGGAAACCCCCTTACTGATCGGGACATCAAGAAAATCAACGATCGGAAGAATCCTAGACCTTCCAGTAGAAGAACGTATTGAGGGTACTGCCGCTACAATAGCTTTATCGATAGCTTATGGCACAGACATCATCAGAGTCCACGACGTTCGAGAGATGATCCGTGTATCAAAAATGTCCGATGCAATAGTCAAGAATTGGAGGCCAGTTAATTGGCCCGATTAAACGTGTACCTAGGGCTCGGTTCTAATCTGGGTAACAGATTAGAAAATATTTCTAATGGTATATCCATGTTATCAGCACAATCTCATATCGTCGTAAAAGATTGTTCTTCAATATATGAAACTGAACCTTGGGGTTATAGCAATCAACCAGATTTTTTAAACTGCGTAATAAGGGTTCGCACATCGCATGAGCCGATACGTTTGCTATCCTTAGTCCAATCAATCGAGACACTAGCGGGCCGACAACCGTCCTTTAGAAACGGCCCACGTTCATTAGACATCGACATCTTATTCTATGGAGATCAAGTGATTTCACTGGAATCACCAGACCTACAGATCCCGCATCCTCGCATCCTAGAAAGAGCATTTGTGTTAGTGCCTCTTTTAGAAATAGCACCTTCATTAATTCATCCTACAGTGGGAATAGAGATACAGAACCTCCCTACCCCATACATATCTGAAACTGCTATTAGGAAATGGGGAATACCTATAGATTTGGAGAACTTTCTATCTCGTCAATGAGCAAACTGATGAAAACTGCAACAAATCTCAGCTAAGGTGTTAAACTGTTGACAAGAAATACAGATTATCGCATATTGGTTAGTCGGAATTGTGTATAAACACTGATAGTGTAGTTTCAAACTTATAGCTATCTTATTTGAATAATCTCGGAGGCTCATGTTATGGCAGGAAAACAATTAGTTTTTGACGAAGAAGCGCGAAGCAGTTTAATGCGAGGGGTAGATGAACTAGCGAAAGCTGTGGGCCTCACATTGGGACCCAGCGGCAGAAACGTATTGCTCGCTCGTGTTTGGGCCCTTCCAGTTGTATGTAGTGACGGAGTGACCGTAGCAAAGGAAATAGACCTACCAGACGCCTACGAAAACATGGGAGCTCAGCTGGTAAAAGAGGCTGCCTCAAAAACCAATGACGTCGTCGGTGATGGAACCACTACTTCCGTGGTGCTAACAAAAGCAATCGTAAACGAAGGATTTAAGAACGTGGCCTCAGGGGCCAGCCCTGTCTTTCTCAAATCAGGAATAGATAAAGCCGTCGATGCCGTAGTTACTGAGATTAGAAACATCTCAACGGCTGTAGAAAATCAAGAGCAAGTCGCTAAGGTCGCTGCACTCTCAGCTCATGAAGAAGGGATTGCACAGCTAATCGCTGAAGCTATGGACAAGGTAGGCAGAGAGGGCGTGATAACAATCGAAGAGTCCAAAACCCTCACAGACGACTTGGAAATAGTCGAAGGGATGAGATTAGATAGAGGGTACTTATCACCTCATTTTGTAACCGATGCACAGCGTATGGAAGTAGTTTTGGACGAACCCAGATTTCTACTAACTGACCAAAAACTATCAGCAGCCAACGACATAGTACCAACCTTGGAAAAAATAGCTCAAGGCGATCGCAAACCGCTAGTGATAATAGCCGAAGATGTAGAAGGTGAAGCGTTATCCACACTGGTCGTTAACAAAATGAGAGGGACTATCAGCTGTGTTGCTATCAAAGCACCGGGGTTTGGCGACCGTAGGAAAGCATTACTAGAAGACCTGGCAATAATGACAGGGGGTACAGTGGTCAGTAGTGACACTGGCTTATCTCTAGACTCCGTCGAACTACACCATTTGGGTAGCGCTAGAAGAATAGTATGTCTTAAAGATGAATCCACTATAGTCGAGGGAACTGGTTCTTCAGACGATATACACGGCCGCGTCGAACAATTACGAGTCCAAATAGAAGATACCACCTCGGACTATGACAGAGAAAAACTGCAAGAGAGGCTTGCCGCCCTTGCAGGAGGCGTAGCTGTAATCAAAGTTGGCGCTGCTACTGAACCGGAATTAAACGAGCGTAAATCTCGAACCGAAGACGCACTGTCAGCTACACGGGCTGCCGTAGAAGAAGGCATAGTCCCAGGCGGGGGAGTAACTCTTGTTCGAGCCGAACACGTGCTTGATCAACTTGAAAACCAACTAAACGGCGAAGAAGCTTTAGGAGTGAAAATCGTGAAAAGCGCACTCGGCGCTCCATTAATGCTAATCGCCCAAAATGCCGGATACTCTGGAGAAGTCGTTTTGGAACATGTTAGAGACGGTAAGGACGATTGGGGATTTGATGCCGAAATCGGAGAATATACTAATCTCGTTCAGAAAGGCGTCATCGACCCAGCAAAAGTAACGAGAAGTGCACTTCAGAATGCCGGAAGCGTTGCGGGAATGATACTTACAACGCAAGCTGTAATAACTGAAATACCTAAGTTCGAGCCGCTGCCGGCTGATATACAAGATTTCATGCACGACTAACCAAAAAACAAAGCCTGTTATAAAACACCTCGGAGATCATCCTATGCCATCTCTCCGAGGTGTTTTACTACTAAGAGTATGGTTGTTTTTATATGACAGGAACCCTCAGCAATCAAACTATATTTAGTCTCATCAACGGGTCTCCTCCGTTGATCGCCGAATATCTATCGCTAGAAGAACAGATACAACCGAATGGTTTTGATGTTACTTTAAGCAGCGTTCATACACTCGACACCCCTGGGCGCATCGGTAAAGAACAAAACGACAGAAATACTTCTGAAACGTCACTCCTAGAATTTGATAAAGAAGACCGGTTGCATCTTCCACAAGGCTCTTTTCTTATAACATTCAATGAAATCGTATCCCTGCCGGTAGACCTTATGGCCCTCGGACGCCCGAGATCAAGTTTGTTAAGGAGTGGCGTCGCAATACATACTGCCGTATGGGACGCTGGCTACAGCGGACGCTCTCAAGCATTGATGAATATCTATCATCCCGGCGGGTACAACATCCAGAAGAATGCTCGTGTTATGCAGCTCGTGTTTATTTGGCTAGATTCACCAACACAACAAAAATACGACGGTAGATATCAAGGTGAAAACATTTAGTTAGCAAAATCAGTATGAGTCCACATCTGAAGCCTGAGGGTTACCGAACCTTATATGAACAGCAGTGAATTGACAAATATAGTTAAGAGTTTAGCTAGTGAGCTCAACTTTGATCTGTGCAATATAACCTCAGCAGAACCTTTTAGCGCAGATAGGGATATAGCAATTGAACGCATACAATCAGGCAAAATGGCGGGGTTGCCTTGGTTCAACGAAAGTAGAGTCGTCAGAGGAACAGATCCGTCTATTTTACTGCAAGGAGCAAGATCAATAATTTCGGTAGGGATTAATTATTACCAGAGCCGTGACACTAACTCCCAGAATAAAGCTATGGGGAAAGTAGCGGTGTATGCGTGGGGCAAAGATTACCATAGGGTAGTAAAGAAGAGGATGAAGTTATTGGTGGATAACATCACAAAGATTCTAGGCAACAACTTCAATGCACGATGGTACATTGACGATGGTCCAATGCTAGACAGATCTGTTGCACGTCGCTCCGGTATAGGATGGATAGGAAAGAACACGAACCTGTTATCCCCAGAATTAGGGTCATGGGTGTTTTTAGGGCAGATCATTACTGATCTGGATCTAGAGATAGATCTACCACTGAAAAAGCATTGCGGCACCTGTACTAGATGTATTGAACAGTGTCCCACCAATGCCATCACAGATCCTTACACCATTGATAACTCACGTTGTATATCCCATCTGACAATCGAAAACAGAGGCCCTATCCCTACTGAGTTACGGGATGCCATCGGTGAATGGGTGTTTGGATGTGATATCTGTCAAGACGTATGTCCCGTAAACACCAAGTCGCAACTTTCTAGAGAGCCTTTATTCAAAGTTAACAGCAGGCAATCTCTGGACCTAATTAATATACTCACTATGTCTGAGGAGGAATTTCGGGAGGAATTCTCCGGAACTCCAATAATGCGTTCTAAATATCACGGTATGCAAAGGAATGCCTGCGTAGTACTAGGAAATATAGGATCACCAGATTCCATCCCTGCCCTAACATATGCATTGAAATCAGATTCACCCATAGTTAGAGGGCACTCAGCATGGGCGCTAGGCAAAATCGGAGGCCAGCGCTCAGAACTAGCCTTGATAGGTCAACTTTCAATAGAAACTGACCCAGAAGTTATAGAAGAGCTCCAATCAGCGGTTTCACATATAACGGGATAGCGTGCTATTCCCCCGGCGCATTCGCTGCGACAGCTTTATTGGAATTGCGATTTCCACCACGATTTCTTCTACCTCTGGACTTCGACCGCTCAGGAGGTGGCTCTATTTGAGGCTTGTACTCTGGGCCAAACTTAAGCTTTTTCATCTCTTCTTCAATTAAGAAAAAATCGTTTTTAGGTAGTAAATGAAGATTACCTTGAAAAGCCATATACCAGTTCTCTGGAGGCCATCGCCTAACGTAATCTAACCTATGAGCTAGGAGACCTGCGTTAATATATTGATCTTCATCTAGAACCACTTCCGACTCAATGTCTATTCTAAACGGCCAGTCAGCTTTACCTTCATTCTGCCATATTACTGTCTCTTCCTCACGGTAAGAAGAAGTCAGCGTTGCTGTAGCAGTGAAACATCTTATACCAGTAACGTAATACAACAGCCTATCGCCGATCTCGACCCTTTGTACTTTACGCCGGTATTGACCTTTAAGACCCTGACACACGAAACCCTGACGTTTAGTGATCTGGAAGTTTTCTTCATTACAAGTGATCATCCAGAAGTTGCGAGGCATGATTCACCTTCTCTTTCTGATATGGATGAACTTAAACCATTCCGTTCATCCGGTAGTATTTTAACACGTGGATTCAGAAAGACACCTCCTGATTCGGAGCGAGCATACAAGAGGAACCACCATTGTCCTAAGCCTACAGGTTGTTGTACCATCAGTCATGGTTAAGCGGATCAGAATAAACTTCGACCTTTATTATATAAGACGTGAGAAAGGTATATGGGAATGAGTAATTCTTTTAGAAACGAACGCGATATCGCTATAGTTGGAGTCGCTGAATCTGATGAAATGGGAACTGTTCCAAATAAATCATCTTTGCAGCACCACGCGGAAGCCGCATCAAATGCCCTAGAGGATGCTGGCCTATCTAAATCAGATGTGAACGGGGTATTCACGGCCGGCTTCTCCTCTTTGGCGACAGCAGAATACCTAGGGATAACACCTAGCTTCACTGACAATACATCCGTCGGGGGTTCTTCCTTTGTCATACACGTAGCACATGCTCTAGCAGCCATTAGAGCAGGATATTGTGATGTAGCCTTGATCACACACGGTCAGGCAGGTAGATCAACTAGAGCCAGAATTCCTACTGACCCAAACCTTCCGGTCTCCCAATACGAATTTCCATACGGCATGATTGGCCAACCAATTAATTACGCAATGGCCTGTACCAGATACATGCACCAATACGGTGAAGATAAAACACGCCAAGGAATGGCTGAGATAGCAGTTGCGACGAGAAAATGGGCAAACTTAAACCCTAAAGCTGTAATGCACGATACCCCACTCTCTTTTAATGATTACCACGACTCAAGGTGGGTCGCTTGGCCTTTTCACTTAGTCGATTGCTGTTTAGTCACAGACTCTGGAGCCGCAATAATAGTCACGTCCGCAGAGAAAGCCAAGAATTGCCGAAAAGAGCCTATATGGGTTTTAGGAGCCGCAGAGGCCCACGACCACAATATTGTTAGCATGATGCCAGATTTCACATCCTCTGTATCACGAGAGACTGGACCTGTTGCTTTATCACGAGCAGGTTTAACTCACAAGGACATAGACCTAACTATGATATATGACTCATTCACCTATACCGTGATGATAACTCTTGAAGGGCTAGGTTTCTGCAAACCTGGAGAAGCCGCAGACTTTGTAGCGGGTCAACGGACAGCACCGGGGGGCGACTTCCCGTTAAACACAAATGGTGGAGGCCTGTCGTACACCCATCCTGGTATGTACGGTAGCTTCCTACTAGTTGAAGCAGTACGACAGCTTCGCGGTGAAGTAGGTGATCGACAAGTTAAAAATAAATCAAATCCAAGTCAAAATGCTAAGATATCTATAGTTAACGGAACCGGCGGAGCTCTTTCATCTACCGGTACAGTCGTCTTAGCCAGAGACTAGAAACAAAAGGTATAAATCATATATGGATGTTGGAATAATCGGATTATCACAAAGTGGAAAGACCACTGTATTTAATGCATTAACCAAAGGGGCTGCTGAAACCACTGGTGGAGGGATGTCAGAAGTCCATATAGGCGTTACAAAAGTTCCGGACAAGCGCATAGACGTGTTGTCTGAAATGTATAATCCCAAAAAGATAATACACGCGGAAATAAAGTATTTTGATATTCCTGGCTCTAACCACGAATCTAAATCTCAAGGCATTGCTGGGCAGTACCGGAATTTATTACAAGGAGCCGATGCGTTTCTCATTGTAGTAAGAGCTTTTGATGACCCCAGTGTCATTCATCCGGCTAATAAGATTGATCCTAAAGACGACTTGTCTACAATGCTAAATGAAATCCTATTTGCAGATCTTGAGATTCTTGACAGAGCAGTAGATAGATTAGAAGACTCTATCAAGAAGTCTAAAGCTTCTGAAAGGCCTAACGTAGTAAAACAACAGGAGATTGTGAAAAAGGTTAAGCAAGGTTTGGAAGATGGTATCCCGTTAAGAAGACAACAATTGACTGAATCTGAGCATTCATTTTTGGTTAATTATCAATTACTTACCGGCAAGCCAGTAATAGTAGCATTTAATACTGGTGAAACTTCGGACCCCATAACTCTCCAAAATGTCGATTGGGACTATGACATAGACCCCGAGTTAGGTGAAGTAAGCTTATCCGCAAAATTGGAATCTGAACTAGCGCTAATGTCAGATGAAGAAGAGGCTGAGTTTAGAAGGGACCTCGGTTTGGGAGAATCTGCTCTAACCCAGGTTATACGAATGACTTACTCAACCCTCGGCCTGGCGTCATTTTTAACCGTAGGTGAAGACGAGGTCAGGGCTTGGAGTATACCAGCCGGACTCCCCGCACAAGACGCTGCAGGCACTATTCATACAGACTTCTCCCGTGGCTTTATAAGGGCCGAAGTCATACCATATGAAGATCTTACTCGATGTGGCAGTCTTGCACAGGGGCGAAAGGAAGGGGTCCTCAGGTCAGAGGGCAAAACGTATCCAGTTAAAGATGGCGACATCATACATTTCCTCATCAACGTGTAAACTAGCAGTAACGTTTAATTAATCAAATGAAGTATTGCTTAACGATAGGGTAACCTTGGTATACATACGCGAATACCAACCAGACGATTATCTGTCAGTCAGACAACTATTTGTTAACGGGCAACTGGATTTCGCCATCGGCCAACCATTTGAACCTGAGGTAAGGTCATATATAAGAAAGTCTCTAAGTCTAGACCTTAAGGACATAACTACACACTACAAGACCTATGATCATAGTAATTTTTGGATTGCAGAGGTATCAGGGGAAATCAAAGGGACAGTAGCCATCCAGCACCACAGTAAAGAGTCAGCCGAGTTGAGACGCATGAGTGTGTCACGAGACGCTCGTCGGAAAGGTATAGGTACATTACTACTAAACACCGTAGATCAATTCTGCAGAGATCAGAGCTACGGGCGCATCTTTCTGTCTACTGTAAGTCACTTAGCCCCAGCAATACGTATGTATAAGACCAACGGATATATGAAGACACATAAAGAAGAATACGGACTATTAACAGTTGAACATTATGTTAAATCGCTCTGAATATTCTTAACGAGTCACACGAACCAAGGTTCGTTAAGTAATTGGATACGTCAACTTCAATAATGAATGCCTACGGTTACTTGTATAAGGCCTCACTTCTTCTGGCCACCTGCCGCTATCTACCGCATTCGACCAATCTGATGACTCCAAAACGCTCGGGTTATCTATTTCGTAAATGGCGTGATACCTGGGGTCATGTTCATTATTTACATGACGTATCTCGCCTCCTAGTGCCATAGCAAAACTTTGTGTCTCAAACCTACTTACTGCTCGCACCCCTGGAACTTCCAGTAACAACGGACAATGCTCCTCGTTATAAACTTCATCGAACAGCTGTTTTCTATCTGTTAGAACATCCATTGAGGCTATAAACAAGTACTTTGAACGAGTCATACTAGCTCCTTAATATTTCAATATATTTATTTAGAATGGCCTCTTGTGGGAAAATGCTGTTTCTGCACTAGTAATGAATTCTAACAGCACAGATTTCCCTTCATCATTCATCTTTCGGGCACGTTCAAAAGCACCACATATTTCGTTTGGATTATCTATACGTTCTGCATATCCACCCATAGCTAACCCCAGTTCGGCGTAGTTGCCTCCTAAATCACGAGACTTATACAAGTCATGCGAAGTCTGCATAGCATGAGTTTCTACGGCCATTGTTGAGTTGTTTAGCACAACAGTGGTAATAGGAATATCTGAACGGACCGCAGTTTCAAAATCAAGTCCAGTCATTCCGAACGCTGCATCTCCCATAAAATTGACACACATTTTACTGGGATCTGCTAGTTTAGCGCCTATAACCAATCCGAGGCCCGTTCCCAATCCGTGAGACTTACCCCAACCTAGATAAGTCCTCGGACCATTTGATCTATAGAATGGAACTATCTGATCTCTAGGGCTACCAGAATCATGAGTAACTACAGCATCCTGAGGGGGTATAGTCCGCATAAAGTCCCATATAACCCTGTAAGGATTGATAGGCTTTTCAGAAGACTCTAACTTTCGGGACCACTCAGCTAACCACTGATTTCTTTGGGAGTCAATCGCTCGGCTAATATCTTCTCTCTGTATCTGCGACGACCCCATTATATCTTTGCATGCCTCTATAAGTTGTCTAAGTACCAGCTTTGCATCTCCGACTATAGGATATTCAACATCATAATCCTTATTTATATCTCTCGGATCATTAGTGGCATGAATAATTGTTTTTCCAGCGGGGATATTCATAGACATACCATGTTTGGTAAAACTACAGCCGATGCCAAGAACTACATCAGATATACTCATGAAATACTGTACTGGACCCGAGGTCACACCTGAGCCACTACCTAACGCCAAGGGATGGACTTCAGGGAATGCACTTTTTCCCAACAATGTGGTCATGACGGGTATATTTAACAACTCTGCTAATTCAACTAACTCATTTGTTGCAGCCGCTAATAAAACCCCTTGTCCCGCATGTATTATAGGATTCTTTGCAGCGCATAATACCTTTGCGGCAGATTCAATGTCCCCAGGATCTCCTTGCGACCCTATTTTTCTAACATTTTGGGACCAGAAAAAGGATTCTTCTGAGACTTCCTCCAATGCTATGTCCGCAGGTATTTCTACCATAACTGGCCCAGTGCGTCCTTGATGAATCGCCCCAAAGGCCCTGCGCATCACCTCTGAAGTACGATCAGCGACATTTATTTGTTCTATATATTTGGTGACACCAGCATAATTAGACATAGATGAGAACAGCGGGAATACTCCCTGCCTATCCCTAGGATGACCTAGCGGCAATAAAAGCAAAGGTGTGGAGTCAGAATATGCTGTGGCAACACCAGCGTACGCGTTCTCAGCCCCAGGGCCGTATTGCATAGCAAAAACACCGACAGGGTCCCCATTGGTCAAACGGCTATATCCATCAGCTATTCCAACCCCAACACGTTCTTGGCGACATATAATCGGGCGTATCCCAGCAGCAGCTGCTGCCTCTATAACAGGAGTAGTCGGAAAACAACTCAATACTCCAATACCCTCACGCTTCAATATCTCTGCGATTACATCAATAGTTTGCATTGAAATCCTCTCAATAACATTTAATTTATGAATATCCCATAAAAGATTGACCAGAGTATACCATTGGCAAAATACATAGGATAAAAAAAAGCCACCGGAGACCGGTGGCTTTAATTCCCATATTTATCTCAACTAAGATTTGGTTTCGAAAGCTTTAATAGCGTCTTCATTCTGGAGCGTCAACCCGATATCATCCAATCCATTCAGAAGACAATACCGACGAAACTCCTCTACATTGAAATCCAGAACAATTTCTTCATCTTCATCCCAAATCCTTAATCCTTCAAGATCTATGTTTAGTTTCGTGCCAGGATCTTTCTCTAGCTTATCAATAAGTCGGCTGACATCCTCCTCAGGCAATACTATTGGAAGCAAACCATTCTGATAGCAATTGTTGTGGAAAATATCTGCAAAACTCGGAGCAATAACGCATCTAATGCCGTAATCTTGGAGAGCCCAGGGAGCATGTTCTCGTGAAGATCCACACCCAAAGTTTCTTCCTGCAACTATTATGCTGGCATTTTGGTACTCAGGCTTATTCAAAACAAAATCAGGATTAGGTGTTCCGTCCGCATCGAATCTCCAACTAGAGAATAAGAACTTGCCATAACCTGTTCTCTCGATGCTTTTTAAATGTATCGCGGGGATTACCTGATCCGTGTCAATATTTACCCTATTTATCGGTGCCGCAACTCCAGTAACTTTTATAAAAGGTTCCATATCGCCTCCTTTACCAATCTCGGATGTCTACAAAATGTCCGGCTATAGCAGCAGCAGCAGCCATTTCAGGACTGACCAGATGGGTGCGCCCACCTTTTCCTTGACGCCCCTCAAAATTACGATTCGATGTGGACGCACAACGTTCGCCAGGCTGAAGAATATCTGGGTTCATCCCAAGACACATGGAACACCCTGCGACTCTCCAGTCAAATCCTGCGTCCTTAAAAATTTTGTCCAATCCTTCCTGCTCTGCCTGCAATTTAACCCTTGCGGAACCCGGGACGACCATAGCATAAACATTTGGATTAACGGTTTTACCCTTTATAACATTTGCAGCAGCTCGAAGATCATCAATACGGGAATTTGTACAGGCACCAAGAAATATACGATCTATTTTTATATCTTCTATTGGGGTGTTTGGCTCGAGTCCCATATATGTAAGAGCCCGTTCTGCAGATTCACGCTCAGCAGCACTAGCAAATGACGCCGGGTCTGGAACTCTATCAGTTATCTTGGCTACCATCCCTGGATTAGTACCCCACGTCACGAATGGAGCTAGATCAGCAGCATCAATCTCTACAAGCTTGTCAAATTTGGCTCCACTGTCGGTAGGTAATTTCTGCCACTCTTCAATAGCAGCCTCCAATTCCTCGCCTTTAGGAGCGTATGGCCGATCTTTTATATATTCAAAAGTGGTTTCGTCTGGGGCAATCATGCCCGCTCGAGCACCACCTTCTATACTCATATTGCATACCGTCATACGGCCATCCATAGACAGACCTTTGATAGCTTCACCGGTATATTCTATTGCGTGGCCTATACCACCATTTATCCCTATCTTCCCGATGATGCCTAAGATAACATCCTTAGCGGATACTCCAACCGGCAAAGCCCCATTTATCCTTACTTCCATTGTTTTAGGTTTAAATTGGCGCAGAGTCTGCGTTGCCAGAACATGCTCGACCTCTGAAGTTCCAATCCCCATAGCCAAGCAACCTAAAGCTCCATGAGTAGAGGTATGACTATCTCCGCATACTACAGTCTTTCCAGGGAGCGTATACCCTAAATCAGGTCCAATAACATGTACTATTCCCTGATTTTCGCTAAACCTATCATAAAAAGTTATTCCGGTGCCCTTCACATTATCAGCTAGCGCATCCAGCTGTTTTTTAGATATCTCGTCAGTGACTGGTTTGTCCAATTCCCATGTCGGGGTATTATGGTCTACAGTCGCAATAGTTAAATCAGGCCTACGAACTCCTCGCCCATTGAGTCTAAGTCCATCAAACGCCTGAGGTGTCGTAACCTCGTGTATCAAATGGAGATCTATATAGATGATCGAAGGTTGTCCGGACTCCTCATGAACAACGTGGGAATCCCAGATCTTCTCAAACATAGTCTGAGCCGCCATGTGCCTCCTCCTATAGTTACTCTTGATTGGTTTTAAATTTCATTCTGAGCTAGTATCCACGCTCAATACACCTTCTAACCAGCATGGACCATCGGTGAATATATACGCTCCTTTTACCAATGAAACCGCCGGCTATTATACCACTGGATTACTCCTAACGGTCTACCTAACTACTGCTCAGGCAGACTAGGTTTGTGTTTAATGTTAAACTTACGGGTACTTCCGAGTACACAATGCACGACTAAGGATAATTCCTAATAATTTTTGTCGTGCAAAATAGGAGTTAATCGATGCCTGGAACTGAGGCGGCGGTATTGCCCAAGAACATAAAACCCCTTCATTACCAACTTGAATTAAAGCCTGACATACAGAATTTCGCCTTCTCTGGAAATGAAACTATAGACGTTAGGGTTTCGGAATCATCATCAACGATCGTGATGAATGCTCTGGATATAGATATAGGATCAGCTTCGATTGCAATCAATAACTCTGTACTGAAAACCGAAAACATTGCATATAACAAAGAAGCAGAGACCTGTACTCTGACTTTCCCTGAGGAAATCCCAATCGGAGAAGGAAAGATAGACATAGCCTTTACAGGCATATTGAACGACAAACTTAGAGGATTCTACCGAAGCCAATACATAGACCCCGAAGGGAATACCCAGTATCTGGCCACTACTCAATTTGAAGCTACGGATGCTCGTCAGGCTTTTCCTTGCTGGGATGAACCGGAATGCAAAGCAACGTTCTCTGTAACTCTAGTTGTCCCCAGTCACTTGGTTGCTCTAGCCAATACACCAGAAATTGAAAATACGACACTTAGCGGTGGCATGAATTCAGTCAAATTCGCTGACACCCCGATAATGTCAACATACCTGTTAGCATTTGTAGTAGGAGATCTCACTCACATAGAAAAAGAAGCTGCTAGCGGAACTATAGTGGGAGTATGGACAACAAGAGGTAAAGAAGAACAAGGCCGGTTTGCGCTAGATACTTCAGTAAAGCTACTATCATTCTTTAACGACTATTTTGGCATTCCCTATCCCCTAGAGAAGCTGGACCATATCGCGATACCAGATTTTGCAGCAGGCGCTATGGAGAATTGGGGGGCCGTTACCTACCGAGAAACAGCCCTATTAGTAGATCCTTTAAATTCATCAGCTGGAACTAGGCAAAGAGTTGCAGAAGTGGTAGCGCACGAGATGGCGCATATGTGGTTCGGAGACCTAGTAACTATGAAATGGTGGGACGACCTATGGCTTAATGAAAGTTTCGCTTCCTGGATGGGAACAAAAGCCGTAGATTGGTTGTTTCCCGAATGGGCAATGTGGACTCAATTCGTAAACATGGACACTAACAGAGCATTAAGCTTGGACGGACTCAAGAATTCTCATCCTATTGAACAAGAAGTTAAAAACCCTGCAGAGGTTAGCCAATTATTTGATGCCATTAGCTACAGTAAAGGCGCATCGGTAATACGTATGCTAGAGCAATTCTTGAGTCCCGAGGTTTTCCGGCAAGGTCTCCACAAATATTTATCAGCAAATCAATACCAAAATGCACAGACCGTTGATTTGTGGAACGCCCTTGAAGAAGTTTCTAAACAGCCTGTCACAGAAATAATGAATACTTGGACTAGCCAAATGGGCTACCCAGTCGTCTCTGTTACATCTGAAAGAGTCAATAACAGCTTGACTATCAACCTATCCCAAGAACGATTTGTGTACGACAATATACTGAGCGATCAACCATCACCGCAAATGCAATGGCAAGTTCCTGTCAGGGTCCTAGTACCACAAGACAACCGATCTTCTGGCACCTCTATAGTCTCTGACTCCGAATCATCAGTCACTCTCTCCGGTATCTCAGATGATCCCAAGTGGTTCAAATTGAATCCTGACCAGACGGGGTTTTTCAGAGTCAACTACACCTCAAAGGACTGGCAAAATCTTATTCCAGGCATAGAGTCCCAGGTATTAAGCGCTACGGATAGACTTGGGATACAAAATGACGCTTACGCATTATCAAAGGCAGGTTTATTACCAGTAACACAATTCCTGTCATTGGCCAATGCTTATAAATCCGAGTCCGACGCTTCGGTATGGAGTGATCTAGCCAGCAACCTGAAGGAGATTGAAACATTGATCTCCGATGAGGGTTTCTACGATGCATATAGAACATTCGCCAAAGACCTGTTTAAGAGTGCTGCTCAAAAAATAGGTTGGACTCCAAAGACTGGAGAAGGCCACCTAGATGCGCTATTAAGAAGTACGGTATTGAGTCAAGCAGGAAACTATGGGGATACCGAAGTCCTGAAAGAAGCTCAGTCCCTATTCAATAAATATCTACAAGATACATCATCAGTCCATCCGGATTTGCGAGGTCTTGTATATAGCTTAGTCGCACAGTCTGGTGACAGGAAAACCTACGACGCTCTCTGGACATTGGAACGCGACTCAGAACTACAAGAGGAGAAAATACGGCTGCTCATAAGTTTGGCAAGATTTAGTGACGTAGATCTACTTAAGGACCTTCTAGCTAGATCGTTAACTGATGATGTCCGGTCACAAGATACTATAACGTTAGTATCTGCAGTAGCCGCGAACATAAGAGGTAGGGATATAGCCTGGGAATTCGTGAAGGATAATTGGACCGAATTTGACAAACGATACGGCGGAGGTGGGTTTGGATTAATGCGACTGGTAGCTATTACCGGATCATTCACATCTGAAGAAAAAGCTACCGAAATAGAAGACTTCTTCAAAGAACATCCAACTCCGGCTGCAGAACGGACAATTCGCCAATCGCTAGAACGGATTCGTATTAACACAGCGTGGCTAGGGAAAAATAAAGACGAACTATCAAAATGGTTTAACTAAACCTTAGAATCAAAATCTACAATAAATATAATTGGAATAAATATCAAATGGTAACTTCTGAACGCATAGCTTTATTAAAAGAACTTCTTACCCAGCGGGTCTTGGTAATAGACGGCGCCATGGGGACCGCTATTCAAGCATATGATTTGGGACCAGATGACTTTGGTGGTGTCGAATACGAAGGCTGTAACGAACACCTCTGCCTAACACGCCCGCACATCATATCGGAAATACATAAAGCCTACCTAGACGCTGGATCAGACATAATAGAGACAAACACTTTCGGATCAACATCCGTAGTATTGTCTGAATACGATTTGAGTCACTTGGCTAGAGAATTAAATCGAGAGGCTGCTCGGTTAGCGGTCGCGGCAGCCCAAGAATTTACCACAACGGATAAACCTAGGTTCGTCGCGGGCTCAATGGGTCCAACAACAAAGACAATTTCGGTAACAGGCGGAATAACATTTGACGAGCTTGCAGATGCGTACAAAGAGCAAGCTATTGGACTTATTGAAGGTGGTGTAGATCTACTGCTTCTAGAAACCAGTCAAGACACCATAAACGTGAAGGCAGGATTGGAAGGAATTGACCAAGCTTTTCTAGAACTTAAAACAGCACTACCTGTTTCCGTACAAGGCACAGTAGAACCAATGGGCACGCTCCTCGCGGGTCAAGATGCTGAGGCCTTCTACACATCGTTATCTCATAGAGACTTATTATGGGTCGGTTTTAACTGTGCCACTGGCGCTGAATTTATGACAGACCATATAAGAACGTTGGCCGGGATATCTAAATTCCCTGTTGCATGCCTTCCTAACGCAGGATTACCGGACGAAGACGGGAACTATAACGAAACCCCTGAAATGATGGTTTCTACTATCAGCCGATTTCTAGAATCTGGTTGGATTAACGTCATAGGGGGGTGTTGCGGCACAGTTCCAGAACACATAAAAAAACTATCGGAACACGTTTCACAATTGTCAGAGACGCGAACACCAGTGACCAACTATGAGAGCAGAGTATCTGGTATTGAGGCTCTGACTATAGACGATGAGAGTAGACCTACCATAGTAGGTGAACGAACTAATGTCCTCGGAAGTCGCCGATTCCGAAGATTAATCAGTGAAGGCTCATATGAGGAAGGAGCTGAAGTAGGACGACGACAGGTAAGAAACGGAGCTCATATATTGGACGTCTGCCTACAAGACCCAGATCGGGACGAGCTGTCGGACGTTACGAAATTCTTAGACGAATTAACCAAAAAGGTTAAAGCTCCCATAATGATCGACTCAACCGATGCAAAAGTCCTGGAGGAAGCATTAAAAAAACTACAGGGTAAGTCGATTATAAATTCGATAAATCTAGAAGATGGCGAAGAACGCTTCCAGGCCGTCGTACCATTAGCCCAGAGATATGGTGCAGCACTGGTAGTAGGATGCATTGACGACGATCCCAATCAAGCACAAGCTATTACAAAAGAGCGCAAGTTGGAAGTCGCTTTACGATCGCATAAATTGCTCACAGAAAAATACGGCGTACCCGAACAAGACATTATCTTCGACCCTTTGGTATTCCCTGCAGGCACAGGTGACCAAAATTACGTAGGTTCTGCCGCGGAAACCATAGAGGGAGTTCGGTTAATCAAAGAAGCACTACCAAACACCAAAACTATACTCGGTATATCCAACGTGTCCTTCGGACTTCCTGCAGCTGGACGCGAAGTATTTAACTCAGTATTTCTATATCACTGCGTTCAAGCTGGACTTGATACAGCGATAGTCAATTCAGAACTAATGCAAAGATACGCATCCATACCCGAAGAAGAACGTAATCTTGCTGAAGATTTAATATGGAACCGAGTGGGAGATCCCATAACACCATTCGTTGATCACTTCCGAGATAAAGCACCCAAATCCACTGTTGAAGAAAGGCGTAATCTACCGCTAGACGAACGTTTAGCGCAAGCTATTATTGAGGGAACCAAAGAAGGATTAGCCGATGACCTGAACGAGGCTCTAGAAGACAGGGCTCCTCTTCAAATAATCAACGGGCCATTGATGGCAGGAATGGATGAAGTAGGACGTCAATTCAACGCCAATCAGCTAATAGTAGCAGAAGTACTTCAGTCCGCTGAGTCTATGAAGTTCGCGGTCTCTCATTTAGAACCACACATGGACAGAGCAGATACTGCCACAAAAGGCAAAGTAGTTCTAGCTACTGTAAAAGGAGATGTCCACGATATAGGGAAAAATCTAGTGGAAATAATACTGTCCAATAATGGCTACGAGGTCATCAACTTAGGTATTAAAGTTCCACCTCAGGACTTAATCGAAGCATGTAGAGAACATAACCCAGATATGATAGGTCTATCTGGGTTATTGGTTAAATCTGCCCAAATGATGGTCGAAACTGTCAAAGATTTCCGTCAATCAGGAGTCGACTCACCTATTCTAGTTGGGGGAGCCGCCCTATCTAACCGGTTCACAAGACTAAGAATATCTCCAGAATATGACGGACTAGTATTGTACGCACAAGATGCTATGACCGGGTTATCATTAGCTAATGCGGTACAAGATTCTGACGAGAGACAAAAGCTAGTTATCACGGCTGAAGCAGAAACAGAAGCTATGCTGTCAGAGCAATCGACTGCTTCAGATGCCCAGCCGAAAAATGAAGCTCCTGTAGTAGCTCCGGCGCAAATCAGCCATAATATTGACATCCCCAACCCACCAGACTTGGTATCTCACGTTCTGACTAATCATGACATGGAGAAAATATTCCCATATATCAACCCGCAGATGCTATACGTACGGCACCTTGGTTTTAAAGGAAGATTTGCCGAAGCCTTGGAATCCGGTGATTCATCTGCGGTAGAACTCCAGGCTGCGGTCAGAGCTGTAGAAGACATAATATTGAGTCAGGCAGACATAACGGCAAACGCTGTGTTTAAATTCTTTCCTTGCGTGTCCTCAGAACAGGAGTTACTAATACTACAACCTGACCGCGAGACCGTAGCAGAACGATTTTATTTCGGACGTCAGAGTCAGCACGATGGATTATGCTTAGCAGATTATGTTAATCCAGCCTCTATGAATCAGATTGATTACCTAGCCATGTTTACAACTACAATAGGCCCGGGAGTGAGAGACTTATCTGAACGGTGGATGCAAGAGGGTAATTATCTAAATTCTCACATATTGCAAGCTCTGGCCATAGAAAGTGCAGAGGCATTCGCTGAGTTACTTCACCAACAGATACGGCAGATGTGGGGATTTAAGGATACCGAAGGCACTACTTATCAAGATCTCTTTAGAACCCAATACCGCGGACGCAGATATTCCTTTGGGTATCCAGCCTGTCCCAGATTGGAAGACCAAAGCAAGATATTCACTCTACTAGATGTAACCTCTAATATAGGAGTAGAACTTACAGAAGGTTTTATGATGGATCCGGAGGCTTCTGTATCAGCAATCGTTTTCCACCACCCTGAAGCTAAATACTTCAATCTTAGTGAATCAGATATCGATCAGTTAGAAAAAGATATTCTAATCAGATAAATAACAGTGTTAAGAGTGGGTACCTCTAGCCAGAATATCCCAGACAATCTCAACCTTTTGGTCGCGTATACCCACTATATTGTCCCAACGACTGATCATCGCATCCTGCTGCCCGGGAATCAATCGGAGTTGCTCCCCCACACTTAGCTGCAGATTAGGGGTATTAAAAACACAATGGTCAGCATCCATTCCAGAGACACTGATATCCGGTCTCTGATACACCAATGGTACCCCTTTTATAGCCCCAACACACCGAGTACCCGCATCTCCAATGGCGATACCTAGCCGTGGTGCGCTTATGACCGTCGTCAGGATGGAAGCAGCAAACTGGAAATCAGACATATAGTCGTACGCAGTCTCCATTAGCAGGTAGGTACCCCCTTGTATCTCTGTTACACCATCAATATCCCCAGCAACGTCATAACTCCAAGTTTCACCCGTAGATACTATTTCTACTTCAATTCCCTCCGATTCAATCGCCTTTCTCAAATCTATCATAGGCTGTATAAGTCGTTTTCCTTCCAATATCCTATCTTCCTTATCAGAAGATACTTCAGACATCATCTGGTGACTCATAATTCCTTTAAATTGAACTGCAGGCAACCCTGAAATAGATTTAACAAGCTCCACTCCTGATTCAATATCCTGGACGCCGCACCTTTCCAACCCCGTCTCGAGTTCTACTACTATCCCTATACTAACTCCATGGGATACTGCAGACCGTGATATATTCCGCGCGTTATCCAGATTGTCACACGCCACAATAATGTCAGCTTGTTTAGCTAAATTACACAGCCTTTCAATCTTCAATGGAGCGATAATTTCACTAGTGATCATCACATTTTTGATCCCACCGTGCACCATTACTTCAGCTTCTGACACCTTAGCTGAACATACTCCTTCAACAGTCCCACCGCGGTTAATCTGACGCAGAGCGATTGCAGGTGTCTTATGGTTCTTACCATGTCCTCTGAGTTTGGTATTTCTAGTAGCATAATAATCTGCCATTACAGACATATTGTGATCCAGATTATCCATATCAACTACCAGACAAGGCGTATCGAGATCACCCATTGGAGTCCCTATTAAAGGCCTATACGAAATTGTCATACCATCATCTCCTAGATATGCAAGCTAATCCTATCCAAACGATCCTCTTGATGATATTGGCCACAATCCATGCAAAACATTGTTTCGAACAACTCTAAAATAGTCAAATTGGTTAGTACATAGACTCAAATCAAATGGTATTAACCAGACTTTATCATTGGGAGCCAAAATCTGTGTAGCATTGTCACCAACCTCCAAAGCTCCATGTTCAGCACTGAATTTCACAGCTTCAATACCGCTCAATCCGTCCACAACCGGAAGGCCGATATCGGGTCCTGTAGTTTTATGACCTGCATCTACAACTACTCGGGTTGGAATCGGATGACTCAGCACTGAGCAGAGGACCTTTACCGAGGGTTTAAATTGGAGATTCATTTTTAGAGACTTCTGATCCATCAACGGCACTGTATCTATTTGTATTTCACTAATCTCAGAAGCACTGAGTAGATCTTGGAAACCCTCATTAGATCGGACACTCAAAAACCGGTATTTAGCATCAATGTCAGTTACCTGACTGATCGTATCCGTGAATATTTCCAGCAGGCTCTCCGTGGAGGGTTTTGTCGATACTGATGAGACGTGTAAGGGCAAAAAGTTAGCAGTCATACCAGTAAGCTCCAGATTATCCAGCGCCAATATCGAGTTAGCTAACTCTGTTATTTCACCAGGATCTGAAAGTCCGCCGCGACCGAGACCAACATCAATCTCAACCTTACAGCCAATTATTACTCCACTATTTACCGCTAAATCGGACAGATCTCTGACGTTTTGGGGATTATCCACGAGGACCTGAACTGAGTGATTAGCAGCAAAGCTACAGAGTCTGAGGATCTTAGATCTAGTGATGATTTGGTTGGTAATTAAAATGTCCGAAAATCCTGCATTCGCAAAAACTTCGCATTCACCTATAGTGTTTACGGCTATCCCGCTATTCCCAGGAACTTTGTCAGCATATAAATGTGCAATCGCTGGACAACCAAAAGTAGAGACATGGGAACGAATTCCCACATCACTCTGGCCGATTATTGAAGACATCTTTTCAAGATTAAAATTCAGCGCTTCGATATCCAATACCAAAGCTGGCGTATCCAATTCCATTACGGGGGTCCCTACAGGCTGAAATGTCGGTTTTTCCATATATAACCTTCCAATCTCGATGAACCCATTATACTCTGGGCAACAGCAACTGTATAAGCGCACCTTGCTTGCATTTAATAACTGCCAATGTAACAATATCTCAGATATTCTGAAAGGGCCCTCATTTATGCCTGGTTTATTGGAAGGGGTTAAGGTAATTGACCTCTCACGCTATTTTTCCGGACCTTATTGCACTAAACTATTTGCCACTCTCGGCGCAGAAGTCATCAAGATAGAATCTCCCAACAACGGTGACCCAATCCGAGGGTATGGTCCTTTTGCCTCCCCAACATCAACTATTGATACAGGCGCATGGTTCCTTTACCTTAATACTTCTAAGCAAAGCATCACCCTAGATATAAAATCGGAGCAAGGACAATCTATAGTAAAGGACCTAATTAAATCAGCTGATATATTAGTAGAAAACTTCTCCCCAGACACAATGGACTCCCTAGGTCTAAGCTACGACGAACTCCATAAAATAAATCCACAACTGGTAGTGACTTCTATATCAAACTACGGGCAAACTGGCCCATACAAAGATTGGAAAGGTACTGAACTTAACCTATATGCAACCGGCGGATTGATGAATATAACAGGGGAGCCCGAGGGTACCCCGCTAAAAGAGGGCGCACCATTAGCACAACTAGGCACAGGTCAGAATGCTTTTGTGGCTAGTATGACTGCATTGATGCATGCAGAGGAAACTGGGGCAGGACAACATATAGATTTATCAATCGCAGAATATGCGACTAATGTCCTTGAAAATGCCCTAATGCAATACAGTTACTCTGGACAAGAATATTCTCGCGTAGGTAATAGAGGTTACGGACGAGCAGCATGGGGCATATACCCGTGCGGTGACGGATACGTGGGAATAATTGCCGGACCGGATCAAAACTGGCCTGAAGTATCCAATATCATGGAACGTGAAGAACTGGGCGAGGAGAAATACGCTTCCCGACAAGGTCGTTTATTATACGCTGATGAAGTAGATGCCTTGATGTTGCCATGGTTATTAGACAATAACAAAGTCGACATATTTAAAGCTGGTCAGGAGCACGGATTAGGGTTTTCCTTTGTAGCCAACATGCAAGACATCCTAGAAATGGAACAACTCGAAGCCAGGGATTATTTTGTTGATCTCGACCACCCCGTTGCTGGAACTCTCAAATACCCAGGCCCTCCTATTAGCCCACACACAGAAGTCGCTGCATGGGTATATCAGAGAGCTCCACTTCTGGGGGAAAACACCGAAGAAATTATATGTAAAAAACTTGGATATTCTCAGGAAACATTCCTATCTCTTCGCTCAGATGGAGTGGTTTAGATGGAAAACAATCAGCCTTTAAAGAACTATAGAATACTTGATCTGTCTCGAATATGGGCAGGACCATATTGCACCAAACTAATGGCGGATATGGGAGCACAAGTCATTAAGATGGAATCCCTACGAGTATACGATTCACATAGAGGCCCAGTGACTCCTGCTCCTGGAATTGCTGCATATCCTGATGCTGAACCTGGTAGCGAACCTTGGAATCGAAATGGCTGGTTCAACTGTCTACATATGAGCAAATACGGTATAAGTTTGGAGCTTACGGAAGAACCTGGCCGAAAAGTATTCGAAGAACTTGTGTCCATCAGTGACGTAGTTGTCGAAAATTTCAGGCAAGGCAGTCTTGAAAGGCTCGGATACGATTACGAAAAACTAAAGTCCATTAGACCGGACATAATTTACGTATCCATGCCAGCGTTTGGGAATAGTGGGCCATGGAAAGGATACGTTGCGTACGGTATTGGGCAAGAGCAATTATGTGGAATGGCTCATATGACAGGATATGAGCATGATGGTCCTATGAAATCCGGAATTAATCACGGAGATCCTATAACTGGCTCCCACGCTGCGGGACTTGTATTGGCTGCGTTAAGATATCGGAAAAAAACCGGCAAGGGTATGTTCGTGGACGTGTCCCAGCAGGAATCAGCAGTATCACTAATAGGGGGAGAAGTTGTAAGCTACCAGATTAGCGGTGCTGAACCTGAACGAATAGGAAATCACTCACCATATTTTTCGCCTCATAACATATATCCCTGCAGCGGAGATGACCGCTGGGTGACTATTGCTATAACTAATGAATCCGAATGGCAAAATCTTGTGAATGTAATAGGCGATCCGCAATTACATTCAACCGACAAATTTTCAAATAATGAGCAGCGTCTCTTCCATCAGGCCGAACTAGATAAGTTGATCGGTGACTGGACAATTAACCACGAAATGTACGGTATTGTCCATAAACTACAGGAAGCTGGTGTACCCAGCGGTCCCGTTCTCCGTGGTCCAGATCTTTTGGAAGATCCTCACTTTTCAGAAAGAAACACATTTAACAATGTGGACCACCCACAAGTAGGCCCCAAATGGTACCCAGGCTTTGCCTGGAAAATGTCGGTTACACCAGGTCAAGTCCATTGGCCTGCACCCACTTTAGGCCAACACAACCATACCGTATACAGTGAATTCTTAGGGTTAACTGACGCAGCGATAACAAACTTGGAGGAAACGGGAGTAATAGGGACAAAACCGACTGGCTCCCGTATTATCTGACATATACTAGACTATAAACATCCGTACTTCTAAAAAGGACCAGACACACTATAAAATAATAAGGAGACACGATTGTGCCAGAACCAGAAGCATTATACGAAATAAAAGACGGAATAGCCTTCATAACCCTTAATAGGCCAGAAAAGCTTAACGCTATAGATCCCCCTATGCGCCAGATTCTCTGGGACTCGTTTCAGGACGTCCAAAATAACCCAGAAGTTAGGTGCGCCATTGTTACTGGTAATGGTAGAGCCTTCTCTACCGGTCACGATTTAGTAGCCATGGCGAATGCCCGTGCCAACGAAGGCCCAAGCACTGGTGACCTATATGTAGTTCAATCGAACATTTGGAAGCCAATAATTGCTGCGATAAATGGTGTTTGCTTGGCACAGGGATGCGGACTGGCCCTCGGTAGCGACATAAGGATAGCTTCTACTGAGGCTCAATTTGGTTGGCCTCAAGTAAAACGAGGTATAGCCTCAGTGAGCGGACCTGCATTGTTAGCGCAGGTATTGCCGAAAAACATAGCCTTTGAAATATTATTTACCGGCGATTTTATAGACGCTGAAAAAGCGAGAGAGCTGATGTTAGTGAACCATGTGGTCGAACCTGACCAAGTGTTAACCCGTGCAGAAGAAATTGCTCGAAAAATAGTAGCTAACGCACCATTATCATTAGCAGCCATAAAAGAGTCCTCTATTATGGGAGCAGCCATGGATCTAGAGCGACGTGTCGCATTCGCTCAACTGAAGAGAGATGTAATACTTCATACTGAAGATGCGGAAGAAGGTGTAAAAGCCTTTGCTGAAAAGAGAGCTCCTGTTTGGAAAGGCCGATAAAATATCTGGATATATACTTAGGTCACTGATAGTCTTAGCACATATAATAAAACCCCTCTCTTTAGGAGGGGTTTTATTATTACCAGATCCGATTGATTATTGAGACTTTAATGATCTCCCCGGCAGAGCTCTCGTATGGTTTCCAGAGTCAATGACCAGTTGACCGTTGACTATCACATAATCTATACCCGACGGAAACTGTTTTGGATCTTCAAAAGTAGCTGGTGTCGTGACAGTATCAGGATTAAACATTACTATATCGGCTTTCATACCATCTCGTAGTACGCCTCTATCCGTAAGGCCTAGCCGCTGAGCAGGCATAAAGGTCATTTTTCGAACTGCTTCCTCCAACGACAAAATTCCTTCTTCACGAACAAGTCTATCCAAAATAAAAGGGAACGTGCCATAAGTTCGAGGATTAGGATAATCCCCAGTCATAATCCCGTCAGATCCCACCATTTGAGCATCATGTTTTACTATGGTTCTAATGTTTTCGTTATTCCCAGTCCTGGCTACAAAAGCAACCTCAAGATCTTCTTGAATCAAAATTTCGCAAATCGCGTCTATCATACGTTGCCCTCTAGCCGTCGCGAGATCGGTTAAAGAACGTCCTTCCCATTCTTTGTTAGCATCTGTTTTAACGTTACTAATTATGTAATGATCAAGGGTCATGCCCCATTGTGGATCAACAGAATCACCTATTTCATCACGCACGCTACGTTGTTTAATACGATTCATCAGTTCGGTTGGCCCACCATCATGCACCCAGATCGGCAATAATGAATGTAGGACAGTACTTGCTGCTGGATATGGATACTGATCAAATGTGACGTCTATATCCGCACTCCTGCCTTCATTGACCAGCGCGACCATCTTCTCACCCATCCCATCCACAGGATTATGGTAATGAGATATATGGACAGGTATACCACTTTGTCTACCTATAGTGAGAACTTCTCGGAAGGGATCTAGGAGCCTATCTCCCAGAGAATACCTGGCGTGTGACACATATATCCCACCTGTATCCCTGATTGCCCGACATACCCCGACCAATTCCTCGGTATCACTGTACGCACCCGGAGCATAGGTCAATCCGGTAGAAAATCCAAATGCCCCATCTCGCATACCTTGGATAGCCAATTCTTCCATTTTCATCTGCTCAGCAGCATTGGGAGGTCTGGCATCCCAACCCATAGCCTCGACTCTAATAGCAGCATGTGGAACAAAATACACAACATTGCACGAACACTTATTATCAAACAGTTGCAAAAAGTCACTGACGCTGCTCCACCTGACACCTTCAGGAGCAGTCCCATTTATAGCAGACAGATACCCCAACAACAGTTCCAAGTTAACAGTCGAAGAAGGAGCATAAGATAGACCATCCATGCCGAGTGCCTCTGTAGTGACACCTTGCCTAACCTTAGGTTCATGAAAAGGATCATTTAACAGCATAAGATCAGAATGAGAATGCATATCGATAAACCCGGGGCATACTATGTAGTTGTCAGCATCAATAATCCGATCAGCATCTATAGCGGAAGTATCTCCTGTGATTATAGTTATTGTATCTCCATCAATACTTAGACTACCTGAAAATGATTTTGAACCTGTACCGTCAACTATGCGGCCATTACGAATCAATAGGTCAGACATATTTCTCCTCTGATATAATCGTGTTTAGTACATTACTTTTACAGACACTATAAAGCAAGTAATGAAGTAGGCATTAGTACCCGCTAATAGAATATCCAATTGCGACGTAGCCAAGAGCCCGACACACGATACGGTTACTAAAGATAGGTAGGTTACAGATGGAAGAACAGAATAAAGTCCAGTGGATCTACTCTTCGGCTAATAACAGCGAATTATCAGCCAGATACGATGAATGGGCAAACGATTACGAAACGGACCTTGAAAATGACTTTGAATGGAATGGCCACGAACGAGCCGTAGCATCTTTGTTACCGTATATTCACTCTAATTCAATAATACTAGATGCTGGGGCAGGCACGGGCCTAGTAGGCCTACTCCTACACGCAGCCGGATGCACAAATTTAGTAGCCATGGACCTCTCTAGAGGGATGCTGGAACAGGCATCTAAAAAACAGGTGTATTCGGAACTTCACCAAATGGTTATGGGAGATGCGTTGGCGTTTCCATCGGATCATTTTGACGCAGCTATAACAGTGGGGGTTTTAACAATAGGGCACGCTCCTCCGCACTCTCTAGACGAAATAGTGAGGGTGACCAAACCAGGTGGTTACATAGCGTTCAGCCTTAGATCCGACATCTATGAACCAGCGGGGTTCAAAGACAAGCAGGATACACTCTCCAGTGCCAAGAAGTGGGAACTAGTAGAATGCACCGAACCGTTCCAAGCGTTACCAAAAGGTGAGCCGGACGCCTACCATCAAATATGGGTCTACCGTGTGATCTGATCTATTCTCGAGTCTCCATTGGCAATCCTTGTTTAACAACCTCTTCAATACATTCAGGACATCTGTCAGATAGATCATGCCCAACAGCTGAATAAATATTGTTCGTCATTAGCCCACACATGAACAGGGCTTCTATCTCTTCAATACCCAGGCCATCCACATAATGTACCACCCCTTCTTTCTCTGGAGTAGACCACCACCAAGGGGTTAATCTCTGGGCAATGCTATGAACATTTTCTTTAAAATCATCTTCCCAAGGCCCATCTGGAAGCTCCACTACCCAAGAGGTACCTCCGGTTTCTTTCGGTTGTTTTCTTGCGTTAAGCCTACCATCCCGAGCATATCGACGAATCACATCTTGAGAAACATTCAATATATGAGAGGCTTCTTGTATAGAGACCCATTCCATGATGCAACCTCATCCTTCAGAATATAAAACTAGTATCACAACGTTAATCAAATATATCCAATATAAATTAGTACCTGAACTAGACCCGTGTCAACGGATCTTCTAAAGTGTCTCCAAGTCCACCACCAGGAGGCACCATAGGATATACATGAGACTCAGAATCAACGACAAATTCAATTAAATACGGACCGTCTTCCTCATTTGCCTTCCTTAATGCGGGCATCACATCTTCTTGATGACTAACCTTTAACGCTGGAATGCCAAAAGAATTAGCTAATTTGACATAGTCGGGACCTGGAATAGGAGTCTCTTTCAAATGTTGTTCAAAAAATAGTTCTTGCCATTGTCTTATCATTCCCAAAATACCATTGTTGAATAACGCTATTTTCAAAGGCATTTTCTCTTGGGCAACGGTGGCGAGCTCTTGTAAGGTCATCTGGAAGCCTCCATCACCGGCAATACTCCAAACAGGAGCCCCCGGCCTACCTAGTTGGGCTCCCATCGCCGCAGGAAGTTCAAATCCCATAGTACCTAATCCACCTGAAGACACAAAGGTATTACTGTTGTTGAACTCAAGAAATTGCGCTGCCCACATCTGGTGCTGACCTACACCGGTTACAACAACCGTCTCTGGGTTTTCCTGGATCAATCGATTGATCTCGACCAGAACTTCCTGAGCCTGAAGATTTTCGGAGCTAGGAATTGCCAATGAAGGATGCCTGTCCCTAGTTTCATTTATGTAAGCCATCCAAGCTGGCCTAGAAACATTCTTTACCAAGGGTACCAGTGATTGAAGTATGGATTTAGCATCCCCTTGAAGTGGTACTTCTACAGGCACGTTACGCCCTATCTGGGAACCTTCAATGTCCAGATGGATGATCCTAGCATGTGGCGCAAAGGTAGAAGCTTTTCCAGTAACCCTGTCGTCAAATCTCATACCAAGGCCAATAATCAGATCAGATTGCTCTATAATCATATTATTCCAGTACATACCGTGCATACCCAGCATCCCTAAACTCAATTCATGAGTTCTAGGGAATCCGCTTAATCCGAGCAGTGTGTTTATAACTGGTATACCAGTGGTCTCTGCAAGATCTTTTACTTCATCAAAAGCTCTAGCCATGACAACACCGTGTCCACCGATAATAACCGGACGTTCTGATTGATTTATGAGTTCCGCGGCTCTTTTAACATTTATAAGCGTCTCTTCAGATAATACCTCGAGTTCAATAACGCAACCTGGCGTTTCCGGATAACTGAATTCAGCGAGTTCCAGTTGTACATCTCTAGGTACATCTACTAAAACCGGTCCTGGCCGTCCAGACACCGCAGTTCTGAACGCCTCGTGTATAGTCGATGCGAGATCATCAGTTGACATCACCATATACGTTCTCTTGGAACAAGCTGCTGCTATAGAACAAATATCACATTCCTGAAAGGCTTCAGATCCTAACACTGGTCGGGCTACTTGTCCTGTTATACAAACCATGGGAATAGAGTCTGCCCGAGCATTCATGATACCGGTTACTAAATTAGTAGCTCCTGGTCCAGATGTAGCTACGCATACGCCCGGCTTCCCTGTCATCCGAGCATATCCATCAGCCGCATGAGCCGCAGACTGTTCATGTCTCACTAAAATATGTTTCAGTTGAGGATAGCTCCATAGAGCATCATAGAATGGTAGGATAGCTCCCCCAGGATGACCGAAAATAACATCAATGCCTTCTTTGAGAAGACTTTCACAAATGATTTCCGCACCTTTAAGTTTCAATTAAATCCTCCTTGGCTATATTAGCCAAAAATAGACACATTTATGGTTTCTCTGAGACGTGAAAAAGTCCCGCCCCACTTAGGGACGGGACTTTTATAAATCCCGCGGTACCACCCTATTTGCCTGAAAATTCAGACCTCTCTAATAAGGACACTATCATGCCCCGTCGTTAATAACGGACGACGAACTCGGCCTGGCTTACTCAGGATTCTAGCCCTTTCTGCTGGCAGCTCCGGAGGGATTTTCGGTAATTTATACGCACCTGCTCACACCATACCAGGCTCGCTTTGCGCTTTAGATTAACCTACTCGTCTCCATCAACGCTATTATATTGAGCGTAACATTATTGAAAATTACTGTCAATATACTCCGTTTATCGACTTACGACTTTTTAAAAGCGTTGGAACCCGTCACTAATGCCGGAGTTCCACCCATGACAAAAGCTACACCTATGGTTTCTGCTATCTCTTCTTCAGTTGCACCAATAGCTCGCGCCCTATTAGCTATATTCTCAACGCCGTGATCGTGCGCCAACAAAGCATCACAGAGCATAGTCATCAAAACTTTTACTTTCATAGACAGAGCTCCATCAGTAAGAACATTGTCCCTAACAGCAGTCACATCCTTAAATAATTGAGGTGCTGCCTCTTCTATTATTGCTTGCCATGAACCAGGGTTTGGTAACGTCATTCTACTCTCCTTATATTGTTTATTACGATTCTAGTTTGCTATGCCCTGATAATACCGAAAATTTAAAAATCCGGTCGCTTATCTTTCCAAGGATTACTTTGTTCATAAGCGTAAGCGGTATTTAGAACTGTAGCTTCATCAAACGGCCTACCGGATATTTGAAGTGCCAACGGCAATTCCTTTCCATCGATATTTGTAAATCCACAACATATAGAGAGGGCTGGAACTCCGGACAAACTGTAAAGGCCCCTGAAACTTCCCTCTAATAGGTCTTTCTTAGCCTGATCTAGACTTCTTACCCCGGGCTCTAGATTTATCTTTCCAGCAGGACCTGAAGATGTCGGCTGAATTAATATATCAACTGACTTAAAGGTCTCCATAACTTGATTCCTAACCATCTCACGTAGTTTCTGGGCTTTGTAATATACCTGCGCTGGTATAAGATTTGCTGCCATGAAAGCAATTTTAGTATTGTGATGATGATCTGACGCCCTTGTTCTAATCCTGTCAGGAAACAAACTTACCCTATCTGTATGAGTAATGGTACGTACTACAGCCCCAGTATATTTTGCTATAGGCATAGATATTTCTACTACTTCAGCCCCAAGGGTCCTAAAATGGTCTGACGCTGCTACAACCGCCTCTTTGGTTGCCGTTGTTACTCCTAACTCATCACTATCAAGAAAGTCCGTTACTAAGCCGATCTTTAATCCCTGAAGATTGCCACTTAGAAGATTCACATAGTCTGGAACTGGAATGTTGCTAGTATATCGATCCTTTGGATCATATCCCGCTATTGATCCAATGGTGAGAGCGCAATCCGAAACCGTCCTTGATATAGGACCAATAGTGTCGATTGACCAACAGGCTCCATCTACTCCATATCTGCTAACTCTACCCCACGTAGGACGTAGGCCAACAAGACCACAATTAGCTGCAGGCCCCCGGATTGACCCACCAGTATCCTCCCCCAAGGAGGTAGCGCACAAAAATCCTGAAGTAGCAGCTCCCGAACCTGTACTCGAAGTCCCTGGATTCCTTTCTATGTCCCAAGGGTTTCTAGCTGGACCATAAACCGAACTTATGGGATCTCCAAGAGCAAATTCGCTCATGTTAAGTTTCCCGAGTAAGATAGCCCCCGACTTATTCAGATTTTCCAACACCGTAGCATTTTCCCGAGGTACGAAATCAGAACGAATCTTAGATGCATCGCTAGTCAGTATTCCCGCACTGTGGATTTGGTCTTTGACCGCGACCGGCACTCCATGTAAGGGGCCTAAGTAATTTCCATTGTTAATGTCTTTTTCTGATTGCTTAGCCTGCTCTAACGCCAACTCACCGCTAACAGTGATATATGCGTTCAACTTAGGATTCAATTCTTGAATCCGTTCGAGATAAGCCGTTACGACATCGACAGGCGACAACTCCTTAGATTTTATTAAATGCCCAAGATCAGTAGCGGACAGGAATGGTATGTCTGCATTAATCATAAATGTGATCCTCCATAACATGCCGTATTGGCAATGGCTCGATCAAATTCACGTCAGCAACGTAAATATCAGACATTAGTTGAAGTATGGCATTAAGACTCATAGCAACTTGATCCAAATCATCATCCGGAATGTCCATATCTACAGACTTCGCCAAGGATAATATATCTTGATTGGTTAATTCTTCCATCAAATCCTCCACAGAATACGAAGGTACCGTGAATTAGATATGGTAGTATATTTCCGGAGGATTAGATTGTACATAGAAGAACCCCAGCCCCATAGTTTTCTGAAAAAGGTAAGGAAGATTGCTATCTTACACAACGAAGATATAATCCTCTCCTTCTCTTCACAACAAGGGCTTGTTTCCGAACCGACTAGTAACGGTGAGCTTTTGATAGTAACGTCAGAGAGAGCATTATCATTTACTGACGATAGAGGAAACCGCGCAGGCCAAGTTGTCAGATTAGAAGATGTAGACGAAATCATCGTCACAAACGTTAAGAAAAATTACTGGAACCTATATCAAGCTATTTTCATGACCATTTCAGGTCTATTCATATACTTATGTTTAGCTTATTGGATAACTGGAAAATGGAATGGCCCTACCGTACCAATAATAAATATAGATGCCGGACCACTAATACTTCTTATAGCAATATTGGTTTGCTTCTGGCTAATATCACAACACTACTACAGGCAAAAGAATGCCTCTATCACACTTAGGGGACGGTCATGGTCTATCACTACGTCAGCCGGTGGTCCCAAGTCTGAATCAGATTTATATGAACTTGCCAACGTTCTAAGTGCTAAAATTTCTGGAGCACGATCCGCGCAAAATACGCCCGTATCCTTAGTCTAAAAACCTATCCGAGTGGAAGGCTAGGATTAACGTCGAGCTCGAAGCCGTACTGCTCACCTCTCTGATATTGATAGTAGGCACAGGCCGCTATCATTGCTCCGTTGTCAGTACATAATACTGGAGGAGGAATTAGGACCGGAATATTCGACCGATCCACCACTTTGACACGTAGCCTACTATTCGCCGCAACTCCTCCACCGATCAATATTCCCTTCGCGTGGTATTGCTCGGCCATAGTCACCACTTTCTCAACCATAACGTCAACAACGGCCTCCTGAAACGCATGGGACATTTGATTTACTAACACGCGTACTTGATCATCTGTAAATTGGCATTGATCGAGTGGATAAATACCCTTGTTCTGGGCCATATGAAGCAAAGCAGTTTTTACACCACTAAAGCTGAAGTCCAAGGTACCTTTCATCCAAGCTCTAGGTAACTCTAGATCGTTCTCTCCAATCATTTGCTCCGCAGCCTTTTGTATTTCTGGCCCACCAGGAAAACCTAATCCTAGAACCCTAGCAGCTTTGTCAAAAGCCTCTCCAGCCGCATCATCGCGCGTCCTACCAACCAACTTATAGTTCCCATGACCTTCCATTAAGATTAGGTCAGTATGTCCTCCCGACGCTATCAAGCACGCAAGCGGAAATCCTGGTTCCGAATCCGGCAATTCTCCTGATTCTTTTAACCACGACGCATATAAATGCCCTTCTAAATGATTGGACCCAATAAAGGGAACTCCAAGAGACATGGCTAGGGCTTTCGCTGTATTTAACCCAGTTATTAGAGATCCTGCTAAACCTGGCCCGTACGTGGCAGAGACGATATCAATATCTCCCAAATTAATCCCTGCCGTTTTTAGGGAACTATGTACAGTTACAGAAATGTCCCTGATATGTTGACGTGAAGCAAGCTCGGGGACTATCCCTCCATATGGGGCATGTATGTCAATTTGTGAGGCTATGATGTTTGACCGAAGCACATGACCATCAGTTACTACGCCGACAGCTGTCTCGTCACAAGAAGTTTCTATTCCAAGTACATTTACCATATAAGTCATTATAAAGTGAAATCGATGCACCTCTCAACTACCCAGATATGTTTCACATAAGATCATTACTCAAAATATAGTTATCCATATGACAGCTTTACATCGCAAATTAGCGAATGGTATCATCGGCGTTGTAATTTTCCTTTCATCAGCTCTTTTTGCGAACAATCGCGACATACTACCATCTTCATTCTCTAGTTAAATTCAGGACAAAGAAATTTTGAAAATTTATCTAGTTCGTCACGGAGAGACCCAGTGGAACAGCGAAGGTAGATTCCAAGGACAAATCGACATACCGTTGAACGACATTGGAATCTCCCAGGCATTGGCAACTGCTAGAGCATCTCTAAGATTGGGATTAACAGCACTGTATTCGAGCCCGCTGAAGCGTACGATACAGGTTGCCCAACACATATCATCAATCACGGGTATTCCGATTAATCTGGACCCAGGCTTAATGGAATTAAATCTCGGTTCATTAGAAGGGATCACAGGAAATGATATGCGTCTGAATTGGCCTGAGGTTTGGAATCAATGGAGGCTAGATCCGTCTTTAGTCAGCATGCCAAAAGGGGAGTCACTAATCTCTTTAAGTGATCGATGCTGGGAATCATTTGACAATATACAACGAAACCATTCGGACGATGATCAAATCGCAATCGTATCGCACAACTTTGCAATTCGTTGTATTTGCGCGCGGATCCTACAAATACCACTTCATAATTTTCATAGTATGACACTTAGTTTAAGTTCCATAACAACTGTAGAACTCTTTAGAGATTCGTGGCGTCTGCTTAGTTATAATTCGGTATCCCACCTAATCAACTATAGTGGACCTAACGTATGACTAAAAAATGTGAAAATAGATATTCAGTATTAGAAACCCGCACCATACAAGCCCTGTTGAGATCAGGAATGGCGCATTACGAGACCCTAGTAGTCGGTGTATCCGGTGGCCCAGATTCCACAGCATTATTACGTTGTCTATCAAGAATCACAAGCGTATTCCCCCTAAAACTACATGTCGCCCATTTAAACCACGATTTTCGTGGTAAGGAAGCAGATGATGATGAAGCTTTTGTATTAGATCTGGCTAAACAATTAGGATTAAACTGCACGTCCGAATATCAGGATACCGATATGTATCAACGACAACAAGGAATCTCATCCTTCGAACAAGGTGCTCGTGAACTAAGGTATGAGTTCTTATTAAAAGTTGCCCAGGAGCAACAGTCCAACCTAGTTGCAGTAGCACACACAGCTGATGATCTCGCGGAAACTGTTCTTGAACATATCCTACGAGGATCAGGACTAAATGGGCTACGGGGTATGTCTGAAATCTCCGGTTGGCCCTGGCCCTCAAAAGAGACGAAAGTGAAGTTATTCCGACCATTCTTGGACATTAACAAATCAGAAACTAGCCTATATTGCGATTCTATTAACCAAGCATTCCGTCAAGATACAACCAACTATATGCTTGATTTTACAAGGAACCGTGTTCGAAAAACCTTAATGCCACTTTTGGCTAGCGAATATAATCCTCAAATTCAAAATGCTCTTATACGGCTCTCTCGGTCTTCCGCAATAGATTTCGATTACATCGAACAGGAGATGAACACCCTTTGGGACGAAATGAGTGTATGTGACACCTATCCTCCGCAAGAACACCGTGTCGAATTCGATATACGGCAAATTTCCCCACTTCACCCTTCGATGCAAAGACACTTAGTACGAAAAGCCTATACCCACGTGTGCGGTGACACTAGGCGAATAACTGAAAAACATATTAGCGCTGTAGTCAAATTGATTGACCATATCCACGAGAATAAAACCATACATCTCCCGTTTGGACTAATGGCCCAATCAATTGATGGCAAACTCTGTATCTGCCATCGTAGCAAGTCACCAAGTGATATTCTATCGTTAGAGGGTATTGAACAACACATCATACTACCCACACAGATTGATGAACAAATTCATGTTGACATCAACAGCATGAGCTTCTGTTTCAAACTTCTCTCTGATCGTGGTCAATACAAGTCCGTCAATCCAAGCGGATTAACCCAGTATTTTTGCACGAATGCAATGGGCTCACAGGCTACCATCCGATTTTGGAAAGCAGGAGATAAATTTAAGCCATTAGGAATGCGAGGGCACAAAAAATTACAGGACTTCTTCACCGACGCAAAGGTCAACAGAGTTCAACGCCACTGTGTCCCTTTAATAGCGGTTGATGATGAGATAGTCTGGGTAGTCGGGCACAGGATATCGGACACTGTAAAAATAAAACAAGATATCGATGCAACAAACATACTTGAGATAGCCTTCAAGCCGTAATACTCGCTTAATACTATCTTCTCTAAAATACAGACATCTTTGGATTCTGCTGCACGGTTTTTACCTTTGAATCTCTTTCGCTTAATAATAACGTCGCTTCTCCGAAAGGCTGTAGATACCGAATCGTACATATCTACCCTACATGAACTATGCCTTCTATGCGAAAGAGATATACACGACTCAGACACCTACTCGGCATACAAAGTGTGCCCATATTGCCGATTTCACTACACCCTTTCGGCAAGAGAACGCATAAAGCTAATATCAGATCATAATAGTTTTAGAGAATCTCATAAATTCCTGAGCTCTGTGGCTCCACTATCCTTTTCAAACAAGAAACAGTACCAAGAGCTATTATCAATAAGCCAAACCAAGACAGGCTTAACAGAAGCTGTGGTAACAGGGCGGTCAAAAATAGAGGGTCTGGAATCTATGCTGATAGTGCTCGATTTCGGTTTTATGGGCGGCAGTATGGGTAGTGTCGTAGGGGAGAAAGTCGCTCTAGCGCTAGAAGATGCTGCCAAAAGAGATATACCAACCGTAGCACTAGTCACAGGTGGCGGAGCCAGAATTCAAGAGGGAGTTATATCCCTAATGCAAATGGCCAAAACCGTATCGGCTGCTAATCGACTCCGAGAAAAGGATATTCCGTTCATCGTAGTCCTAGCTAACCCTTCCACAGGACAGGCCTATGCCAGTTTTGCTAATCTGGCCGATGTCATTCTAGCAGAACCAGGATCTCTAATGGGATTATCTCCACTCCGAACACTAAGAAATGTGTCTAATACAAAGGTTCCGTTCAGCGCCCACACTGCGGAAGCGCACTTGAAGAATGGCCTAATAGACAATATTGTCGACCGTGAAAACCTGCAGCCACGGATCGCATCTTTACTCAACGTGTTAACAAATCAGAAGCACACTAACAAAGATATAAAGCGAACTATCAAGCTGACTGAACCGAGTCCCACTAATGAGAGTTCATCCGATCCTATAGCAACAGCACGCCATCCCGAGAGACCCACCTCTCTCTACTACATGAGGTCTATGCTAAAACCATTCATAGAACTGCATGGAGACCGTCTCAATAGTGACTGTAGNTCTGTCGTCGGNGGAGTAGGATNCCTTCACGGTAAGCCTGTAGCAATTATCGGACAACAACGAGGCCCCGAAATGGGTCAGTCTGNCCATCATATATACCCTGATGGGCTTCGCAAAGCTCAACGTATCATAAAACTNGCAACCAAATTTAGTTTACCNCTTGTNACACTAATAGACACTCAAGGAGCGGATCCTGGGATACAANCAGAAGAACAAGGAATAGGAAATGCTATAGCGGGCACNCTAGCGTTAATGGCTGAAGTGCCNATNCCTATANTATCAGCGATAATCGGAGAAAGCGGCAGCGAGGGAGCTTTAGCTCTNGGAATTTCCGACAGAATATTGATGCAAGAATACGCAATATACTCTCCTGTTTCAGTGAGCAGTATTACATCCACAAAACGACCAACAACCTCTGAGATACTTCAGAAGACCCCAGAAGACTTTATGTTAACTAGCTCNGAATGCTCTCTATTGGGATTAGTTGACAATGTGGTCAGTGAACCTGAAGGAGGATCACACCATGACCCTCTGAACGCATCAGATGCGCTGAAGATTCACATAATGAAGGGGTTATTGGACATTGAAAAACTTTCGTCGTCCAAACTACTACGAGAAAGATACAGGAAGTATCGTAAGATGGGCGAGATGAGCACATATGCCCAAGACGCAGTCAATTCAGAAATTCAATTGCTAATGAATCTTGCCAACGGAAAGCGTAGTACCCCCGATAACCTATCAGTTCTAGCAAATATCGCAAATGAGTATCCGAAACTACTCCCAACTCCTAATCAAAATGGGGAACTAGCAGAAGGAACTTAAGGAGCTTCTCTCCCCAAAGCCTTTAAGCTTTCTCTGAATTTTGAGGTTATAGCGTCATACTCAGTGGAAACTTCATCATCCANCAACACNGTAGGGCGACTAGTATCCTGATAGGCCTGCCTGAGTGCTATGCTGCCTAGATATTCAGTATCCACTTCCTGTGCCAAAACCGATCCGGCCCCCTGTCCGAATATATCACCAGTATAATTTTCAACTACACCGACTATATTTAGATTTAGCTTGCGAATCATATTTATACAACGTTTTGCATCAACATTGGCTAATAACTGAGGNGTAGTTACTACTACAAAACCATCCATTGGTATTGTTTGCATTACCGTAAGAGGAGAGTCTGAGGTTCCTGGAGGAAGATCCACGATTAGATAATCTAACTCTCCCCACTCTGTAGATTGGAGAAATTGGTTGATAGCGTTATGCACCATCGGGCCACGCCATATTATTGCTTCGTCCTCTTTTTCCTGAAAGAATGCCATCGATACAACTTTAACGCCCCACTTCTCAGCTGGTATGATCTGGCCGTCAACATAGTCCGCTGGTTCTGTAACACCCAACACTTTATTAGCGTTTGGGCAATCTATATCTACATCCAAAAGCCCTACTTTTTTTCCTTCTGAAGCTAGGCTGGCCGCTAAATTAACAGATACTGTCGTTTTACCTACGCCACCTTTACCACTGTACACACCAATTTTAGATTTAATACCTGCTAAACGATCAGTTATCTGGCGCCTTTGGTCCCAGCTGCGTTTGATTTGTTCTAAGCGGGCGTTTTCTTGTGGAGTACTCATTCAACCTCTAGCAAACTACTAATATTTTTGTTTATCTCTAACACATTTTGGAGTCTGGCTAGATACCCAAAGACGACCTAGCTTCGTCACTGATTAGATCTGGACTCCATGGTGGATCGAACGTTAACTCGATCTGCACGTCTTCAACACCTTCTACGTCTTGTATGGCCCACTCAGCCTGTTGNGCTATNTGAGGCCCCATNCCACATCCTGGAAAGGTCAATGTCATTTGAACAAATACGTCATTNTCATCGCTTACCTGAACATCGTATATCAAACCCAAATCGACCACGTTGACAGGNATTTCCGGATCGTACACAGTCCTCAAAGCTTCGTAAACTTCCTCTTGACTAACTACTTCAGACATTTAACCTCCAAGAAGTTATTTCATTCACTTCTAAATTTATTATTTTCCCAGATAACCATTATATACAATTATCTGGGAAAAGCCGACCAATTACGGTATAAGTAAAATTTTCCCAGTCGTAGCTCGTGAAGCCAATTGTGAATGCGCCTCTGGAGCCTCTGACAATGGAAATACATGCTCTACCCTGAGTTTTAANTCACCTGATTTTACCCAATTCAACACATCTCCAGCCCGTTGCTCTAACTCATCTCTGGTGGACGTATAATCTGCCAGACCNGGTCTCGTCAAAAACAATGATCCATTGCCGAGTCGGCGTGGATCTATTAGAGGGGGCGGCCCGCTGGCCTGCCCGTACAATACCATATGACCTCTCCGNCCCAAACAACTAATGCTTTTTTCAAAAGTTGTCTCCCCAACAGCATCATACACTGCTTGAAGGCCTTCACCGTCAGTAGCTTTCTTTATTTCTTCAGAAAAATCCTGTTCTCCATAAAGTATTACTTGATCGGATCCGGCATCTCGTGATAACTGTGCTTTTTCTTCGGTAGACACGGTTGAAAAGACGTATCCTCCAAGTTTCTTCACCATCTGGGTCAATAATAGGCCTACCCCTCCAGCACCAGCGTGAATTAAAACCTTATCGCCAGGCTGTACTGCGTACGTACTATGACACAAGTAATGTGCTGTCATACCCTGTAACATCACTGCTGCTCCGGACCTCGCATCGAGACCATCCGGAAGTTTGATCAATTTGGAAGCAGGAACAGATGCCATTTCCGCATATGAACCAAACACCCCAGAATATGCAACATTGTCTCCGACGTTAATAGAGTCAACACCGGCACCTACCGCGGTAACAACCCCTGCCCCCTCTACTCCAACAATCCAAGGCAATCCGGGAGGATTTATTCCTGNTCTACTATAGATATCTGTAAAGTTAACTCCTACGGCCTCGATCTTCACCAACGCTTCACCCTGAGCAGCCACGGGATCAGAAACCTCTGAATATTTCATAACCTCNGGCCCACCATATTCGGTAATTTGTATGGCTTTCATATAACCTCCGTTAACAAATTTTCAGTACGACAAACCAGAAAACAGTATACACTTGGAATCTATCAGAAAATACTCATTGCGGTTTTAGGGTCGGCTTGAATTATCTGGCGCACGTTTGCCAGAGCACGCCTAAAATGCTATCATAATACATGTAGATAGTGCATTGATACTCATTATTTGTCGCCAGACAAGATCAAAAATCTACTAAAGACAGGTGGTCTTAACAAAGTTAAAAACTTTCAAACGAGAGCTCCTGTCCATAGTGCAAGCCCCGTTAAGAGCTCTCGAATAAGGTTCACTCAGTAAATCCTAAAATTTTCGAGATAATTCTCGTGTTGATAAGGAGTTCTACTTTGGTAACACCTACTAGTTTGTCATGTACTGAGGCTTTAAGCCAATATGTTTCCGCAAAAAAGAACGGTAAAAAACCCACCGATGGACACCAAGANATAGGGAGATTTATCGCCTGGCTGGGACGAGAACGGGCGGTGACTAGCCTAGCTCCAGCAGAGATAGCTGANTACGCCCANTATGTGGGACNTGGAGGTTCCGACGCNGGCNTCCGACTTAGCCCTGTAAAAGAGTTCCTGGCGTTNCTAAAAACCCAGGGCTGGATCGAGGCAAGCTTAGCTACACACCTCAGAATACCCCGAAATAGGAAAACCACCAGCGGCAACAGTAANACAGTAATGNTNGANGACGCTCCGAGNACCCAACTNAGCCAACAAGGGTANGAACGNCTAGTNGCTCAACTTGANGAACTNAAAATAGACCGAGTAACAGTAGTCGAAGATATCAAATACGCTATGGAAGATAAAGACTTTCGCGAAAATTCACCNTTAGACGCTGCTAAAGAGCGACAGGGCCTAATAGAATCAAAGATACGAGAATTAGAAGATACTCTCAGCAGAGTGGAAATAATCACCCAGAAAGGCCGCAAGGCCCAACAAGCTAAAGTATCGATGGGATGCACTGTAACTTTGAAATCTGGAGATTCAGGCAAAAAGATTCTATACACACTAGTTGACGTAAGGGAAGCAGATGTGTCGGCAGGGAAGATATCAACGCAGTCTCCAGTAGGCCAAGCGTTGCTGGACAGACGAGTAGGAGAAGACATATCGATCAATGTCCCGAAAGGTACTGTAAGTTATCGAATCGAGAAAATTGGAGGGTAGACCTTCAAAGACTGACTAAAAAGTCTATAAAAAAGGACGGCCGCACGGCCGTCCTTTTTTATAGACTTTTTACAAACTGGAGTATTTCATTAGGATCTGGCAAAGTGCCAGGAACATATTTCTCCAGAAACCGTATAACCCCTGACTTATCCACCACCATAACAGCCCTAGTACCTGCACCACGCTCTTCATTCCATAAGCCATACGACTCTGTTACTTTTCCTTTAGGATGCCAATCTGAGAGTTCCGGATATGGAAGTCCCCCCATTGCAGTTGTCCATGCACGGTGAGCTGCTACATGGTCACAGCTTATACCCAATACTTGGGCATCATTCTCTTCGAACTGAGCATTATACTTTCGAAAAGAAGTTGCTTGATCAGTTCAACCACCCGTAAAATCCAAAACATGAAAAGATAGGATTACATGCTTCTCGCCTTTGAACTGGCTCAAAGTGATATCGCCATCACTAACTGATGCCAATTTGAAATCCGGGGCGCTATCTCCGATGTCTACTGACATAACTAACCTCCTATATTTAAACGAACCGGTTGCATAGCCTCTTCATACGAGACTGCTATACTACTGATGCGATACCCCAAGATGATATCACACAATCAAGAACTTCTAATGATACCGGAGTCAGTTTGCTCGCAATATTTGACAGAGGGATATACCTTCCAGAGCTAGATGTATGGCTGGATTCTTTGAGAAAAAAAGATACATGTATCGTCTCTCATGCACACTCAGATCACATCGCACGACACATAGAACCTATCCTGACTCCAGAATCCAGTCTATTACTGGACGAATACTACAAGAAGTCTAGTCCTATATCATTACCCTATTATCAAACTCATGCAAAAGGTAATTATACAATTACTTTTTATCCTGCAGGACATTGTCTTGGATCTGCCCAAACCCTTATACAATCATTAGATACTGGAGAAAAAATATTATACACCGGAGACTTCAAAACACGATTTAACGATATCAATAAACCCTTTGAGTTCGTTCCCTGTGACACACTTATAATTGAGTCAACATATGGTAACCCAGAATATACATTCCCTGATCCAGCAATAGTATTGGATATAGCAGTTACGCGGCTTAAAGAGTGGTTAAACCAGGGAATAAGACCCGTCATTAACTCTTGGAAACTTGGAAAATCGCAAGAGATACTCCACCATCTACAATTAGCCGGATTAAACGTTCTTCTGGAACAGAGCGTATACGATATAACTGTAAAATACGTAGAATCCGGAGTAGCTTTTCCCGAATCAATAAACCTGTTTACAGGAGATTCATGGCCAGAAGAGAGTATATTAATCTGCCCACCCGGAAAAGCTAGTTTTCAGTTAACAAATCGTTTTACCAGGATTAAATTCATGGAATTAACAGGATGGTCGGTGAATCCGAGAAGAAGTTTCTCTCGTAGGGTGGATATCTCACTCCCTTATAGCGATCATGCAGATTTCAATGAGCTAGTTGAACTAGTAACCACTTTAAATCCTAAACAGACATACACAGTAAATGGCTTTCCTGAATTATCCCAATATTTACGGAATCAGGGACACCCTAGCATACACCTAGGCCAAGCACATCATAACCAAGATAAAGGGTACCAAATGAAACTGATATAGCGATTATTTAGGGTTAAAAGTTGCTATATGAAATATAAACAAAAAGGGCTCCTTTGCGGAGCCCTTTTTGTTTATTAAGAAATGAAGCTGTTTTACCCAGTTATAACCCGTATCAAAGGAGTAACCTGAAGGAAAACTGGTGCAAAAACCAAAGAGACAATCGCCATTAGTTTTAGAAGGATATTGAGAGATGGCCCAGAGGTATCCTTGAATGGATCTCCTACCATGTCGCCTTCAACCGCCGCTTTATGTGAATCTGAACCCTTTCCACCGAAATTACCCAATTCAACATACTTTTTGGCATTATCCCAAGCTCCGCCAGCGCTAGCCATCGTAATAGCAAGCATAAAACCTGCAGAAACTGAGCCTATTAGTAGTCCTCCCAGTGCCTCAGTTCCCAATACAAACCCTACTGCGACGGGAGCTACTACTGCCAACACTCCTGGAACAATCATCTCTCTAAGAGCACCTTTTGTGCTTATATCTACGCACCTAGCATAATCTGGTTTGCCCGTACCATCCATGATTCCAGGAATTTCACGGAATTGACGTCGCACTTCCTCAACTATGGAAAATGCAGCTCTGCCGACAGCCTTCATAGTAAAGGCCGAGAACAAGAATGGCAGCATCGCTCCTAACATTAACCCAACTAGTGTAGTAGAGCTAAGCAAGTCTATTGCTGTTATTTCAGCCGTCACGGCATATGCGGCCAATAGGGCCAATGACGTCAGGGCCGCGGAACCAATAGCAAATCCTTTTCCGGTAGCCGCTGTGGTATTTCCTAGAGCATCCAAGGCATCGGTTCTCTCCCTTACTTGTGGATCCAACTGAGCTTGTTCAGCTATTCCTCCAGCATTATCAGCCACTGGACCATAAGCGTCCGTGGCTAACGTAATACCAAGAGTGGATAAGAGTCCTACTCCCGCCAATGCGATCCCATAGAAGCCTGCCAGCTGGAAGGCTATGAGTATGGTGATACCTATAGCTATCACAGGAATAACCGTACTAAGCATTCCAGTAGCTAATCCGCTGATAATCACGGTAGCCGCGCCGGTCTGCGATGATTCTGATACCTGTTTGGTAGGCTTGTATTCATATGAAGTGTAGTATTCGGTAGCTAAACCTATTACTACGCCTGCCACAAGGCCAGACAAGACGCACCAGAACCAATCTATATCCCATCCATAAAAGAGGATTATTCCTAACGCAAACACTGCTAGCAAGATAGCCGAGGCGAATATGCCTCTACGCAATGCCCACAGTAACTGACCGAAATCAGCCTGTTCTCCGCTTCTCACTACAAAAGTGCCGAGTATAGCAGCCACAATACCTGCTCCTGCAAGCATTAAAGGAAAAACTACCTGATCCCCAAAAACACCTATACCAGCGGCTGCCAAGGCTATGGATGATATCAGAGATCCAACGTACGACTCAAAAAGGTCCGCGCCCATACCTGCAACATCACCGACGTTGTCGCCAACGTTGTCAGCTATGACTCCAGCGTTTCTGGGGTCATCTTCAGGAATCCCAGCCTCAACCTTTCCAACGAGATCTGAACCGACATCAGCTGCCTTGGTAAAGATACCGCCGCCGACCCTGGCAAAAAGCGCTATCGAGCTGGCACCAAATCCAAATCCAGCTACCACTGTTATATCTTGGAAAACTAGATATAGGACGGTAACACCGAGCAATCCTATACCTACCACTGTAATACCCATAACAGAACCACTAGAAAAAGCTATTCTCAATGCGGGGTTCAGTCCCGTCATCGCAGCAGCAGCAGTCCGTACGTTTGCTCTGACGGCTACATTCATTCCAACAAAACCTGCAACAGCAGAACATATAGTTCCGACTAGATAAGATATTGCGGTCTTGGGAATGACAGATCCCATGGTAAGCCAGTCAATTAAGACTCCTAGAATAACCGCAACGACCACTACAAATGGAATAAGTGCGGTATACTCCCTACGTAGAAACGCCGAAGAGCCAACTTTTATAGCATCGGCAATCTCTTTCATGGTGTCATTGCCCTCATCTGCTTTGACCACTTTCATTGCCATGAGAGCAGCAAAAACAAGGGCCACAACCCCAGCAATTATAGCCACTAAAATTGGAATGGAAATCATCTAAACCCCTTTCAAGACTCTAAATTTGAGCGACCGGAACTTAACACACGGTCTGTTTTTATGTCAAGTAGTGGAGATGACACAATAGTATTACTTCTGCATTACTCACCTAGCATCTAAGATAATATGATAGAGTTGAACTACAAATAATAGGAGCAGGTTGCCATGACATCACGAAATCTATTCAACTTAAAAGGGAAGGTAGCCCTGGTAACCGGAGGAAATGGCGGATTAGGATTAGGGATGGCATTGGGCCTAGCCGAAGCAGGCGCAAACATAGCCATAGCCGCACGAAACCCGGACAAAACATCAGATGCTATAAAACAGATAGAAGGTGTTGGTGTTCGAGCTATTTCAGTACCAACAGATGTAACTAAAGAAACAGAAATTGAGTCGATGATATCGCAAACTCTTGATAAATTGGGGCAAATAGACATTTTGGTCAACAATTCTGGAGTTACGATGAGGAAAGAGCCAGAAAATCTAAGTGGTGATGAGTGGGATCATGTTTTAAATGTAAACCTCAGAGCCTGTTTCCTAGCATCCAAAACTGTATATACTCATATGCGAGATCGGGGTTCAGGAAAGATAATAAATATAGGGTCTATGACATCTATCTTCGGTGGTGGTGGAAGTGGCGCACCGTATTCTTCCAGCAAAGGAGGAATAGTCCAACTTTCAAAGAGTTTGGCAGTTGCATGGGCCAAAGATAATATCCAGTCTAATGCAATATTACCGGGTTGGTTCACCACTGAGTTGACAGCAGCGATACCTGAGAGACAAAAAGAGAGATACCAACTCATAAGTAGCCGCATACCGGCTGGTCGATGGGGAGAACCAGAAGAGCTGGCAGGAGTGGCAGTATTTCTAGCAAGCCCGGCATCAGATTATGTAACCGGCTCCGTAATAGCGGTAGACGGCGGGTATTCGAGCTTCTAAACCAAATTCAGGCTAACTATCTCGTACGACCCTAAAGTTGATTCAAAGCCTCGCGGGATAGCATCATCTTGACAGGACTAATTGGCCTAAACGTTCTAGATACCCTAATGTCACCTGCTAATGAACATAGGGTATAAGCATCATATGGTTTTAGTCCTTTCTCCGAAACAAGAAAATCAACCATGTCTCTAACAGCTTGCTTCATGGCAGGGCCTAGCTCTTCACCATGAGACAACACTACAAAATAATCTGGTGTAATTGCCCTGGGACTGTTGATATTCATGCCTTTCTCAACAGTGACGCGTATATGAGTATCCGAACTGCACTCTGCTCCTGTACCTGCTACAGCCCCATCTCCAACTACCGCATGGCAATCCCCGAGAGCCAATAATCCACCAGGAACGAAAACCGGCAGGTAAATGCTACTGCCTTCCACAAGCACTTTCATATCAATGTCCCCACCATAGGGACCACTATCAGTTGCTGTACATTGGGGATAAGTCGGGGTAGTAGCTACTACTCCCATAGAAGGACACATAGGTAACTTCACGCCACTGGGCAAAACAACGTTACCGTCACTGATTTGCATAACAGTAGGGTAACCTTCATCAAAGTCCTCATACAAGAATCCTCGACCAGGCATGACCATATGAGCAGCTCCTTCTTTAGGAGAGATGCTAATGAAGTCCACCTTCAACGAATCACCAGGTTCTGCACCATTTACATATATAGGACCTGTAGCAGGTCCCTTTAAAGATTTTACTTCCAGTTCATGTGGATCTCGTATTCCTTCAAACGCATCCCATGTTTCTACAAGGAGATCTTCCCCTGAGTCGATTGTTATGGCTGGGGTCATACCAGGCTCTAAGATATATATTGGGTTATCTCGGGTTAACTTTTTCATAAAGCCTCCACATGTATTTCAAATGGGTAACCAACATTGTTGAGCTGTTACTCCTGTCGTTGCGTTAAATTCTGCCATGATAACAGAAACATTTTCATTAGTTTGTAACGCACCCAAGGGAGAACCTGAATAAAATGCCTTTACCCTGCCATTGGAAACATCCACTTGTCGTTCCCAATGACCAAGTGCCAAATAGTCACAGGTGGCATTAGCAACTTCATCAGGATAAATGGGCGATGATCGTACTTCTGTGTCATTTTCAAAATGGTAATGCCCATGTGCTAATGCTACTAGCCAATTANCTGCGGTCTTAACCGGCATACCCAATATTGGCTGGAACTGTGGAGTATGTGAAAGCATAGCTCTTCCCCATACATCCAGACCAAGNTCAGGAAAACTGATGATTTCACCATCNTTGTCTGACAAAATATAAAGGTTAGGCGGCGCATCATTAAACGGNTCTCTATGATAAACAGAGTNNTCCCCGTACAAATCNTGATTNCCNGGNAGAACTACNACNGGCANATTAGCANNNCTNATTTNNTGAACAAAAAACTGTAGAACNTCATCTGCNACCCTAGCNTGATCNAACACNTCACCCACTATCANNACTANATCNGCANCTAAANCTATCGCCCCATTCAANATAGCTNGNAAAGCTTTTTTTTCNANTTCAGGTTTCCAGTCAGTNCCTAAATGAGTATCAGAGGTATGTACAATTTTCAGGTTTTTCATGCTTGTTTTNCATTCGGGAACTGGGTTTTGCCTATTACACCCCGGTCCCTTAAGGAATCTATTGACTCTGAGCTATACCCCAGTTCATTCAAAATTTCCTCATTATGCTGCCCTAACAACGGGGGNGCTCGTCTAATAGTGGGAGGNGTCTCGGTAAGTTTCAGGGGGGATCCNGGGAAACGAAGATCAGGAATATTTGGGTGTTCTATCCCAGAAATCATATCCCTAGAGAGAACATGAGGATCATTAACAACATCTGAGACTTGATTTATAGGGCCACAAGGAACACCTGCTTCACTAATNTTNTCAACCCAATACGAAACCGTATTATCCCCAAAAATATTGTTAAGTGCCCGCACACATTCAGAGCGATTAGCCACTCGATCGTCATTCGTCCGAAATCTAGGATCCTCCAACAATTCAGGATGTTCTATGGAATTACAAAATCGTTGCCAAAGACCATTGTTTGCCACTCCTAGGATAAAATTGCCATCTGACCCACCAAAACTTTGATATGGCACTAAACTGGGATGACCAGAACCCATACGCAAAGGATCAATACCTGTAGCCAGATACGCTGTCCCATGATAGCTCATAGCAGCCACCTGGCCATCAAGCAGGGCAGCCTCAATCCATTGCCCTTTGCCAGTCACNTTCCTGTGATATAAAGCCGTCATCATAGACCCATAAGCCATCATACCCGTAAACAAATCCACCAAAGAAAACCCGACTCTCATAGGCATTCCATCAGTTTCACCTGTAAGGTTCATTAGACTGCTGTAGGCCTGTATCAGAAGATCATATCCCGGTTTGTTTGCTAAAGGCCCCGTCCGACCATACCCTGAAATTGAACAATATATAATATTGGGGTTAATTGTTTTAATATCAGCGTATCCTAACCCCATCCTGTCCAAAGCCCCAGCCCGAAAACTTTCCACAACAATNTCAGCGTCTTTTACCAACGATAGAACTAAATCTATTCCTTCCTGCTCCTTTAAGTTTACGCTGATACCTCTTTTGTTCCGGTTAAAAGCAACAAAAACGCTACTCTCTCCATTCCAGAATGGAGTCCAAGACCGTGTTTCATCTCCGTTCTCAGGCTCCTCTATTTTTATGACCTCNGCTCCCATATCCCCCAACATCATTGTTGAGAATGGACCCGCTAGAGTGCGGGTAAGGTCAACCACTTTGATATTTTTAAGAACTGCATTCATTTATAAATGTATCCTACAAAGAGATANTCACTAACGTTCATCAAGATAATAAACGCCATTGCGGCAGATTATAGCATGTGTTTTGTACAGAGTAATGCAAGCATTTGACGAACCCAGANNGCCAGTGGTAGTTTGTAAAACCTATTCAGATCAAAACATAGAGCATCGGTTTAATACAATGGATCAGAAACAAATTATTGTGCTAGGTGGCATAAATATGGACCTAGTCGCGTTATCACCTAGATTCCCTGCTCCAGGGGAAACTGTTGTAGGATCTAGATTNCTGACATATCCCGGAGGNAAGGGAGCTAATCAGGCCGTAGCTGCTNCACGTGCTGGAGGGAACACTCTAATGGTAGGCCGCGTAGGCAACGACGAATTCGGACCGCAACTATTAGAGGCCCTGCATCTTTCTGGAGTTAATACGTCCAANGTTGGGACATCGGATATAAGTTCNGGGATAGCTATAATATTAATAGATGATTCTTCCCAAAACCAAATAACACAAATTCTTGGTGCCAACGAGACGTGTGGCAACGACGAAAAACAAAAGATCAGCTCATTACTTGAATACTCATCCACGCTATTGCTGCAACTAGAAGTTTCAATAGATCTATCGCTAGAGGTTGCTCAAGAAGCCTACCAAAACGATGTTACCGTGATTCTGGATCCCAGCCCNGTCCGCCCATTCTCGGATGAACTACTAAANTACTGTTCTGTGATAACTCCCAATGAAACAGACGCAGAAGCATTAATTGGGTTCCCGGTTACAAACCGTGAAACTGCTGAANAAGCTGCATACAGCCTGCTTGGCAAAGGANTATCTAACGCAATAATTAAACTGGGAGAACATGGTGCATTTTATGCGAATACCAGTGAATCTGGTTACATCCCACCATTTCGCGTTAAAGCGGTAGACTCTGTAGGAGCAGGAGACGCATTCAATGGAGCTTTAGCCGTCTCTTTATCGGAGAATAATTCCCTAGGTGAAGCAACCAGATTCGCATCTGCAGCAGGCGCATTAGCAGTCACAAAGATCGGAGCGCAAGACGCTATGCCAACTCGATCAGAAATCGAAAACCTACTATAACTTCGTCTCCCGATTCATACGTCTTANAGGTTATTTACCTGCCAACTTCCCNTATATTCTNCTCAAAGGGAATATACCAACCGTCCCGAGTACATCTAGAATAAGTATAATCCCCAAATAACGAAAAAATGTGCCGTCGTCAAAAGACATTAAAGACCANATATGTCCTAGAATCCAGGCAACTACTAGAANTGGGACAATCACAGCAAAATAATACCAAGCCTTGATCATCCAATTAGGCCGNCTTATCATGCTCAACAAAGATACGTGGGCAGACATGCCAGATAACAATATCAGCGTAAATATAATCTTCCAGGACAACTCCCTTATCTCTACAAGAGACCAAAGNGCAGATAAAAGTATTAGTAAAGCACCAGCAGACGATACAATCCCTAATATACGTATCGGTAATAACTGTCTTTTTTGACCACTAATTGAATGAGTGATACCCAAGATACTAAACGCACCAAATAGTACTGTAGTTATCAAAAGCTTTTGCTGGGTCTCACCAAAATCCCCTAAGATTAAAATTGAGATGCCGAAGATCGCGCTAATTGATAAAGAAATAAACGCCGTTACAACAAATAATTTTTTCAAGTAAGATATCTCTGTAATAATGTTTTCATTCCATGATAAGTAATTCATTATCTGTTGGCTAAACAACTTTCAGGCTGGTTTAGAACATTTCTATCATTATGTGGGAGCANATATATGTCTCTTAGCACTCACAANTTTTGCCCAACNTGNGGTGCCCAATTAAAGTCCGCACCTAACGAAGGTCAAACAAATTCCCCATGTTCAGGCTGCGGGCGTATTATTTATTATGATCCGAAAGTAGCAGCCACAACCGTAATTGGTGATAACAATCAGGTGTTATTGGTAAAACGTGGAAATGAACCGGGCTATGGATTGTGGAGTCTACCTGGTGGGTACGTGGACAGAGGTGAAATAGTAGAAGAGGCTGCTGCCCGAGAAGTGCTCGAAGAGACCGGGCTCAACATAGACATAACGCGCTTAATAGGGG
>PBBR01000011.1 GCA_002716645.1 Chloroflexota bacterium | reverse complement strand
GGCGTTATGCCAGAGTCAATAAGTTGCTAGCAGATGGACTACGCACGCTAACAGGCGATCTAATATACCAGCTCCGAAATAGACAAATCACTGCCTCTTCTGTCTCCCAATCACTCTCACTATACGGCCATATCCCTCAGAACATTAGAAAAACATTTACCACAATCGCCAAGAACCAGCTGATGATTGCAGTGTCACTTAACACATTGTCAGATGGGGTTATAGTATTGAACTCTCAGAAAGAATTATTACTAGTAAATAAGGCAGCTAGAGATCACTTAGCTATAGACTCCTCAGAAGATTTATCTGGGATGACTTTAGTAGAACTTACACGTGATTCAATAATCAATTCTATTGCGGAGAAATCTATAACCACTTCTTCAATGCAAGTTGGAAATACTGAGATCGCATCATTACGCAAACATCTGATTGTATCTGCTACTCCGCTAGATGACTCAGAAAATACAAACATTATATTAACAATTAATGATTACACCCAAACCCAGTTATTAGACAACAGCCAAAGAGAATTCGTAAGCAACGTATCCCACGAACTGAGAAACCCGCTGGCATCTATAAAAGCCATGGTCGAAACATTGGAATCAGGGACTGTACACGATACTTCTATTGCGTTTGATTTCCTAGGCAGGATCTCGTCGGATATTGAGCGAATGACTAATCTAGTAAATGATTTATTAGAACTTTCTAGGATTGAAAGTGGAAGACTTCACCTCGAAAAACAAGTAGTAGATTTACCGACATTAATTAAAGAAATAACATCAGACACAAACATCAAATATGCTGATCATTCACCCAACATATCTATAAATTGCCCAGATGCCCCATTAGAAATTTATGCAGACGAAGAGCGTATCAGGCAAATATTCATAAATCTGATTGAAAACGCAATTAGATTTACCAATGAAAATGGCGCGATATCTGTAGGTTGTTACAAAGGGGAAACCACGGTAGAGATTTACGTGCAAGACAACGGAATCGGCATTCCAGTTGAACATCAACCCCATATCTTCGAGCGTTTCTACAAAGTTGAGAGATCCAGAGGGTATGTTGGTACAGGATTAGGGCTAGCGATTGTCAAAGAAATCATCGAAGCGCACACTGGCAATATCAGAGTAGAAAGTGTTGAGGAAGAAGGCACAACATTTTATTTTACTTTGCCATTACATCAAGTCTAGTCATACCACGCCAGACTATTGATTCCTCACATAGGAATTACCCAATCAAATTATATATATCTGCGAATCCAATCAGAGGCATGATTACTAAAGTCCGTACACGGTGAATGATTCAATTCCGGGTAAATACATAAACTCTTAATACTTGGAATTTCCTTGAAGACTGGTTCTATAGTTTCCCAAGGACATGTTTGATCTTTCATGCCAATATTTACCAACGTGGGGCAGTATATACCAGACACCAAGTTCAACTGATCAAAGTAAGACAATGTATCCAAAACTAATGGGCGTGCTTCCGGGTTCTGTGATAAATAATCTCTAAGTTCGGAGTAGGGGGAGGATTCCAGGTCAACCGCCACTGGAAAGTTGCATAGAAAAGGTTCTTCTGCTACTGCCACATTCAACCGATTATCTAAAGCAGCTGTAGCCAGTGTAAACCCTCCTCCCTGACTCCTACTCCACATGCCCAATCGATCAGGTATGACTTCATCCCTAGATTGCAAAAAGTCTAACCCGCGTATGCAATCCATATAAGCACCCCTATAATAATAGTGGCGTTTATCTTCAATATGATACGTGAGCTTGGTACCAGTATCTAAAGACCACTCTGAAACGCTCTCACCTTGGCCCCTCGGGAAAAGTGTAAACACACAATAACCAGCGACAACCAATTGCGTTGGGATGTTCTTGTTACCTTGATAACCTGGCACAGCTAAGATACCAGGACCTCTGCGCTCTTCTGAAATATCATTTGGGACCGAATACCAACCTCGCAAGCTCACATTCTCGTAGCTGGATAGAACTACATCATAAGTAGCGAATTCGCGATCGCTCAAATTCTCATTAAGCTTCACTACAGCATTAATTGGGACATCGCCGAGTCGATCAATTGTTTCGGACCAAAAACTATGAATATCAGAAGGTTTCATATCAATCACCCCAAAAATGATTGCGTTACCGTAGCACATCTCCTGAGATACCTTCCACATAAATAGCACCCAACCTACAATGGTATACTTTGCTCTGTTTACAGACTATTAAAAGTTTAGCAAAGGCAATCACTGTCCGGGAAACGAGGATATACATGACTATATTAGAATCATCCAACAACCCTTTCAAAGGAGTTATCCCTAAACCTAGCGCACTACCCAAAGACCCCCTTGTATTTCGAGAGGCACTTCTATCTTCGTTACAAGAATGGACAAGTGAAGGTATGTTAACAGTCTGGCTAGAAATACCCATATCAAAAGCTAACCTTATACCAATCGCTACCGAAGCAGGCTTTGTTTTCCACCACAGCAACACAGATTATTTAATGATGACTTACCAACTAGTTGCAGATGCATTTATCCCGCCTTTTGCGACTCATTACATTGGTGCCGGAGGCGTAGTACTAAATCAAAAATCTGAGTTGTTAGTAGTATGTGAACGTTATCGCCGGCCTGGACAAGCTCCATTTTACAAACTACCCGGAGGAGCGTTGATGCCATCTGAGAACCTTTCGGAAGCATCCGTCCGAGAGGTACTAGAAGAGACCGGNGTAGAGACAGAATTTGACGCATTGGTTTGTTTTAGACACATGCATTCCTACAGGTACGGCAAATCTGATATATATTTCGTATGCCGATTAACNCCATTAAGCGACCGCATCACTATGCAAACCGAAGAAATCGAGGATTGTAGATGGATGCCAGTATCTGAATTCCTAGAGTCTCCNGATACTAGTATTTTCAACAAAAGCATAGTAGAAGCGGCTTTAAACAGTAAGGGCCTTAAATCTAGATCGATAGAAGGGTTAGACGGTGAGGACCGTGAATTCTTCATGCCTGCAGATTAATNCATAGACTTGATTNCCATTAGNNATAGGTNCTATCATCCAGACGTCATTTCAACCGTAGNATGCTGCAGACAATGCAGCCAAACNCTACTATTCGGCNANAACTATTTTCCGAGGCCTACCGCNCCTACTGACCAAAGGCATAAACTCGGGNACAGTATCCTTAGTATCACTTTTNTGGTATCCGNATTGCAGACATAATAGAAAACGNCCGTACTTGTCTGAGTCTTCCCTAAGATCACCCGAACACCTGGGACATGCCTTCAATTAGGAACATTTTATTCTGACCTCGCTGAATTACNTTCTTTAGTTATCCGAATCTGCCGGTTATGTACGCTTCAGTACGCTCATCAGTAGGATTAGTAAATATCTGACGGGTGTCGTCATATTCAACTAGTTCNCCTATCCTTCGCTCATCCGCNGTTATAAACGCCGTATAATCTGATACTCGAGCAGCCTGTTGCATGTTGTGCGTGACTATCACTATCGAATATTCTTTAGATAAATCACGCATTAATTCTTCAATTGCCAGAGTAGCAATAGGATCCAATGCTGAACATGGCTCGTCCATAAGAATAACNGTNGGCTCCACAGCTANAGTTCTTGCTATGCATAGACGTTGCTGTTGGCCTCCTGACAGTTCTAACCCACTCGTACGCAACCTGTCCTTAACCTCATCCCACAAAGCAGCTCCAATCAACGACTTTTCCACAAGCTCATCCATGTCTCCCCTAAAACCATTGATTCGTGGGCCGAAAGCAATATTGTCATAAATCGACTTAGGAAACGGGTTAGGCCGTTGAAAAACCATCCCAATCCTATATCTAATCTCTGTCGGGTCGACATTCTCAGCGTAAATATTATGTCCTTCGAACAATATTTCACCGGACGTTCGAGCTATTGGAATCAAGTCATTCATTCTATTAAAAGATCGTAGAAGAGTAGTTTTGCCGCAGCCCGATGGGCCAATCAAGGCCGTTATTTTTTCTCGTTCGATTCCCAGACTTATGTCAGAAACCGCAGGAGTATCTCCATAGAAAACACTCACATTCTTAGTTTCTATAATTAAAGTTTTTTCTGTAGTGACCATATAATCACCATTGGGTCCCTTTCTGGAATTTGTGCCTAAGGAATACTGCGAAAGCATTCATAGTAAGTAGTACTACCAACAGAACAATAATCCCAGCAGCAGCAGCAACATGGAATCCCTCTTGTGGTCTTGATACCCAGTTGAAAATTTGAATCGGCAGAACAGTGAAACGACTCATGGGTCCATCCGGAGCAAACGGCACGAAGGTTAAGGCTCCCATGACAATCAATGGAGCCGTCTCTCCTACAGCCCTACTTACGGCTAATATAGCTCCTGTAAGTATCCCAGGAAAAGCGTATGGCAATACCAATCGCCGTACAACCTGCCATTTAGTAGCACCCAGAGCAAATCCTCCCTCCTTCAAAGACGGTGGAACGGCTCTAATAGCCTCTTGAGAAGCTATTATTACTATTGGTAAGACTAACAGGGCAAGGGTCAACCCCCCTGCTATAACACTTTTTCCCAACTCCATGATTCGCACAAATATTTCGAGACCAAGTATCCCGTAGACTATCGAAGGCACACCAGCTAAATTTGCTATATTTAGCTGTATGAAGCTAGCAAATGTACCCTTCTTCGCATATTCTTCTAGATAGATTGCTGCACCTACACCCAAACTAAAAGCGACCACACCCGCTATAGACACCACATATATACTCCCCAATATAGCGGCATGAATACCAGCTCGTTCCGGGAATCTTGAAGGAAAATTCGTGATAAAGTCCCAAGAAAGTCGACTGAATCCCTCAGACAATACGTTGTACAACAACGCTGCCAGCATCAGCAGACCTAATGCTACGGCAGTAAGACATAGAGCGTAAAAGACATATCCTCGGATTTTCCTTTTCCTCATCTGCGCATGGAATGCAACTTCAGTTATGAGAGCCATTATTCATATACCTCTCTAAATCGCTTCACAAAGTACTGGCTCAATAAATTCATAATTAAAGTCATCACAAATAGACTTAGCCCAACGGTAAATATGGTCTTAAACTCAATTGTCCCAGTCGGAGTATCGCCCATACTGACTTGGACTATATATGCTGTCATAGTTTCTATTGGCACAAAAGGATTAAAGGTAAAGTTGGGGTTTTGACCTGCAGCTATGGCAACGATCATAGTCTCACCGATCGCCCTAGACATAGAAAGTATGAAAGCCGCTACGATACCCGATAATGCGGCAGGCACTACTATTTTTGTGGCAACTTCAAGTTTAGTAGCTCCCAAAGCATAGGCACCCTCCCGTAAGGACCTAGGAACAGATTGCATCGCATCCTCACTCAAACTGGACACCATTGGGAGGATCATTATTCCCATCACTATAGCGGCGCTTAGGCCATTGAAAACCATTATGTTATCTGATATCGATCGCAAGATAGGTGTAACAAATAGCAACGCAAAATATCCGTAGACTACAGTCGGTATTCCAGCGAGTACTTCCAGAATCGGTTTTAATGTTGCCCTGACTCGCCTCGGTGCATACTCAGACAGATATATAGCGCTTAACAAACCTAGAGGCAGGGCTACCAGCATCGCACCGACAGAGGTTAATAAGGTTCCAGTTACAAGAGGCCATATTCCAAAATGCTTAGAGGAAAATAAAGGAGTCCATTTAGTACTTCCAAGAAATTCGAATATAGATACCTCTTGGAAGAATTGAATAGCCTCAAATAAGAGAACAGCTATGATTCCAGCTGTGGTAAAAATTGAGAGGATCGCACACAAGAAGAGACCATGCTTTATGAAAGCCTCTGGCAGATTTCTCTTCCATCTGAGCCCGAACATCCTCTGAAAAAGTCCTAACACCTGTTTATCCTGACCCATAGGCGACACACCATCCGACCCACTTCCAAATTTTATCCGGCCCCCACCTACCTGAGACAAATTAACACCTATTTTTTGTATAGAGATTTACTAAAATCGGGTAGTAGCCGGGGAAGGATACATTGGGGAATCACGGCTACCACCCCACTAAATTAAGTTACTAGATACTACCAGCCAACACATCTGCTACCGATCCTTTCTGGGCATTATCGCCGCCAAAGACTGTCCCTGTTATTCCGTCTAGGAATTTGGTAATACCAAAGTCATACACTTCCTGAGGAAATGGTATGTATCCAGACTCCGCAACCAGTGTTTGACCTTCAGCACCAAGAAAATACTTTACGAATTCAGACACGTGCGGGGTATCCGATGCGTCTTGCCTCACGTAGATGAATAACGGACGAGATAGCGGGGTATAGGCACCATCGTTGATGACTTCATCATTAGGAATGACGCACCCATTTCCACCGTCAATAGCCACTGCCTTTAGTTTGTCTATGTTTTCTGAGTAGTATGCGTATCCAAAATACCCCAGGCTATATTTACTGCCGGATATACCTTGAATCAATACATTGTCATTCTCTGATGCGGTAAAATCACCGCGAGACGCTTGGGATTCACCGTTTACTGTCTCGGTGAAGTAGTCGAAAGTACCAGAATCCACACCAGGTGCATAAAGGTCCATCTTTTCATTGGGCCACTCAGGACGTATCTGATCCCAAGTAGTTACAACATCCTCAGATTCTGGACTCCAGATCTTGTTCAATTCATCTATTGTCATACATTCAACAAAGTCATTTGACTTGTTAACCATTACTGTCAATCCGTCGATCGCAACCGGAAGTTCAATGTACTTAACGCCTTCGAGGGAACACATGTCTACTTCCTTTTGCTTGATTGGTCTGGAAGCGTCTGAGACGTCGGTCTCACTATTACAGAACTTCTTGAAGCCACCGCCCGTACCTGAGATACCTACGGTCACCCGCACATTACCACCTGTCAGTATTCCAAATTCTTCAGCCACTGCCTCAACAATCGGGAATACAGTACTTGATCCGTCGATCGCAATATCGCCCCTCAGTTCAGACATATTATTAGATTGAATACCTGAGGGGTCTGATATCGTTTCCAATTGATCCGGTGAATTACCGCATGCAAGCAAAAATATCGACCCTACCACTAAGACTATCAATGACAAATAATTCCTAGCTTTCCAAATGAGGAAACTTGGTTCAGGTAACACCGTTTATATCTCCTTAAAAAGATTTATTTTGCAATGCAATACTAAAGGGGCCAATTGAAAAGCGGATTATCAGACAGTTAATTCACTGTTAATACAATGTTAATTAAAGGTTAAATACAGTACAGCCCCACCACAGATACCTTTGAATCCATTCTCCGGGCGTTTATAACAAGCTAATAATTTCTTGAATAATCATTTTCTTTAATAATTGACGCTGTCGGTTCTACCCCATATACTCCGGGCATCCGAACAACGTGATAGATTCCTACAACCATGAAATCTCCGTTTTTTCAAACGAGGAAATAAGAGGATTATTAATATGCCGTTAGACGCACAAATTGAATCAGTAATGGAACAAGTCGCTGCATTAGGATTTCCACCATCCCACACTGTAAGTGCTCAAGAGGCTAGATCTAACGCCAAAGCACGCCCACGGGGAAAAGGTCCCGATGTACATAAAGTAGAAGACATAAAAATACCTTCAGACGCCGGACCTATACCAGCACGAATATACACACCTTCTGACGAAACATCCCTTCCTGTTTTAGTATGGTTTCATGGAGGTGGCTGGGTTGTAGGTGACTTAGAAAGTGCAGATGCTACCGCCAGACACCTCTGTAATGAATCCAGTTCGGTGATCATATCTATTGATTATCGATTGGCGCCCGAAACAAAGTTTCCCGGCGCTTCAGATGACTGCTACGCTGCAACCCAATGGGTATCAGAAAATGCGTCTTCTTTAAATGCAGATCCAGACAAGATCGCTGTCGGAGGAGACAGCGCCGGTGGAAACCTAGCCGCTGTGGTAAGCCTAATGGCGAGGGATAAACAAGGTCCTAAAATAGGATTCCAACTACTGGTATACCCAGTAACTGAAATGAACTTCAACACCAAGTCTTATATAGATAATGCTGAAGGTTACCAGTTAAGCAGGGATGGAATGATCTGGTATTGGGACCATTATCTTGAGGATAAAGAAGCCGCTAACAACCCATACGCAGCTCCCATGAAGGCTCAGAGTTTACAAAACCTACCTCCAGCTCTCATCATAACTGCTGAATATGACCCGTTGAGAGATGAGGGCAAGGCTTATGCCGAACGATTAAAAGCCGAAGGTGTGACTACTCAATACACAATGTATAGCGGTATGATTCACGGATTCTTTGGAATGGCTTCAGTGGTAGACAAAGGCCGAGCAGCCGTCAAAGAAGCAGCTGACGCTATGAGAAAGGCGCTAGATGTCTAACGAATCCAGATCACGTATCTGCATCTAGGGAATCCGTCGACTCTGACGCCATCCGATCTGCAAACTCCCGTTGCCTTTGTTCGATCCAATCCTGCATCCATCTGCGAAATTCATCCAAGGCTGGCGGGGCCACATAGAAAACTTCTATATCAGAGGGAAATTGTATTTGATGGCGTTCTGATGCCAGAATTAAGCCTACGCTTCCCTCACCAAGAGTTCCGCCAATAGTCTCAGAAATTCTGTCCCATCTAGACTTACTGGCTTCTGTGTACCATTCCTGAAGACGGGTAGCGACTTTTTGGCTAACCATAGGAGACGCCAGAAATCTTTGTAAGTCTATAAGTTCAGACAATGATTCCAGTTCTTCTATAACTTCTAAGGTGGCTCCTTCGGACACTACAGTACTGACTAGTTCATAGGTGCTTTGGTCCGCGGCTTGCAATTGCTCAAGTCCTTGGTCTCCTCCCTCCGCCAAGTTTTCGCAATAAACTACGGATATAGCTCCAAGCTGAGTTTGCATGACTTCCAGTTGCGTAGTCACCTGGGCCCAATACGTCGATATAATAGTTGCACCAGCATCATCAATGGATGGATGAGACTGAATCAATGGAACCAGCAATAGTTTTCGCTTGTCCTTATATTGATCTACAGGAGGACGCTGCACTCGGCCTAGTTCCTGAGACATCCACATCTCCTATAGCAAGGTAAACAAGCCTTGCACAAATTAAACTTCTCTCCGACAAAAAGCTTACATCTAAACAATTTACGCATCAACCCAGTTCCGACTTCTATGAACGGCTTTAGTCCAGGATTCTCTCATTGATCTTCGAACAACATCAGTCCCCTGGGGATAGAACGTATCGAATTGATTGTCAGCATTGCCTATAGATTCAACATCTTCCCAGAGACCTACTCCCAGCCCAGCTAGAAAAGCAGCTCCCAGAGCGGTCGTTTCTACCATACTAGGCCTTATTATAGGTATTCCAGATATATCCGATTGTATCTGCATGAGAAGGTTGTTAACCGAAGCCCCACCATCTACCTTCATTTCTTTCACCGCAATACCAGAATCCTTCTCCATATATTCGATAACATCTGCACATTGCTGAGCAATACCTTCTAGAGTAGCTCGTGCCACATGAGCTTTGGACGTACCTCTACTGATACCTATAAGCAAACCCCTAGCATACGGGTCCCACAGGGGAGCACCTAATCCAGTAAAGGCAGGTACAAATACCAGACCACCAGAATCATTTACTTCTAAGGCCAAACTCTCGATATCGGCGGATGAACTTATAATTTGCAGCTCATCTCTGAGCCACTGTACGGTTGCCCCTCCATTGAAAACACTACCTTCCAGAACATATCCTGGTTTTTCAGTTGTACCTGCGGCTAAAGAAGTTAGCAAACCACCATCAGATACAACCGGTTTATCACCGGTAGACATTAATATAAAACAACCAGTACCGTAGGTTGTTTTTATATTTCCAGGATAAACACATTTTTGCCCAAATAGTGCTGCCTGTTGATCTCCAGACACGCCACATATTGGTATCTCGTTACCAAACCATTTTCTATCAGTAACTCCAATAAATCCGCTTGATGGCTTAATTTCGGGAAGTATATGTTTAGAAATACCAAATAGTCTCAGTAGATCATCATCCCAATCAGATATATGGATATTAGCCAGCATAGTCCTGCTAGCATTCGTGTAATCGGTGGCATGGACACGCCCACCAGTCAAATTCCAAATCAGCCATGAGTCTACGGTACCGACCAGTAAATCTCCTGACGCAGCCGCCTGATTAGCCCCTTCAACGTTGTGTAACATCCACCATATCTTCGAGGCAGAAAAATATGGATCTATTACTAATCCTGTCTTAGAAGAAATAAGGCCTGATAGCCCTTTTTCCTCAAGGTTGGTACAAAAATCCGCAGTACGGCGATCCTGCCAAACAATTGCGTTATATATGGGAGCCCCACTTAGCCTATCCCAAGCAATAGTCGTCTCACGTTGATTAGCAATCCCAATTGCAGCGATATCCAAGGACGACACTCCAGACTCTTTCAAACATGCTCGGCTCATTCGCAATTGAGTTTCCCAAATTTCGTCTGGGGATTCTTCAACCCATCCTGAGTTTGGATACATCTGAGCAATCGGAGTTTGAGCTATATGTTTGATTTGACCTGAATAGTCGAAAATAACAGCCCTTGAACTTGTAGTTCCTTGATCTATTGCCAAGATGTATTTTTTTTCAGAGATATCCATTCAAAATTCAATCAAACACTTTATATCTATTAATAGAGTACCCTTTATATCAATCTGGGGACCCCGTAACGGGATCCCCAGATGCAAATCTAATAATTACAAGAAGGTTATTATCCTAATAATACACAGCGTTCCCAGCTCCACCTGTAGCAGCTATCACTTCACCTGTGACGGCCCATGCTTTATCTGAAGCAAGAAATGCAGTCAAGGTTGCAATCTCAGAGGCGTCCACCATACGGCAGATGGAGTTACCCCTTGGAGAGCCAAATTCATAATCCTGCTTTTCTACTTGCTCCGCAGATATTCCTAACTCAGTGGCCCGTGCCTCTACAAGTCCCGCCGTACGTTCGGTTCTTGTAGTTCCTGGATGAACACAGTTAACCGTAATACCAAATCTGCCCAATTGTGTTGCAAGGGTCTTAGTCAAATGAACCAATGATCCATTACGCGCCCCACCGCTAAGGTTACCCGCAGTTCTAGCATTCGTACCACTTATGTTAATAATTCTTCCCCAACCGTGTGCTTTTAGATGAGGAATAGCCGCTCTTGCACACCGCAAAGCGCCAACGTATTTAACATCGAAATCATTAAGAAGGTCTTCATCCACAACAGTCTCAATCGCACCAATAGCAGTTGGAGATCCGCCGGGAAGGGAAGCACTATTTACTAGTATATGTAGACCACCCAACTCTTTGACAGCGTCCTCAATGACTTTCTCAACCTGTGATCGGTCTGTGACGTCAACAACCATAGGCACCACTTTACGGCCAGTCTCTTGTTGTATTTCCTTTGCGGTAGATTCGAGTTGGTCGATAGACCTGGAAGCAATGACAATATCCATGCCTTCAATACTCAGCTCACGGGCGATAGCCTTACCAATCCCTCGTCCGCCTCCTGCCACGAAGCCATATTTCCCATTCAATCCGAAATCCATATTGACTAATCCCTCCGTTCTAATAGATAGGCTAGTGTGTCGCTCGACGCATTGTAACCGACCCTATATATGCCAGCAACCTAACCAGTATTGACAAGCTCCTCCACATTGCTACACTCTGAAGATCATGGAAGATACCGGTTTATCGTCAATATTGGAGAGATCATGACTTCAATTGCCTCCGAACCAATAATGGTAACGCTGCTAGACCCGACCAGCCCTCCCAGGGAACTAAGCAATCCGCTTGCTAGTGGACTCAATGACATAAAGGGCAAAAACCTGGGTTTCTTGTGGAACAACAAGCCTAATGGTGACAAATTATTTCGCAAGCTGGAATCCTTAATCAAGGAGCGTTATGACATTAGCCAAGTTGTATACCAACAAAAGCCAACAGCGTCCATACCAGCAAAATCTGAAATTATTGAAGAGTTAGCTGCAAAGTGCGATATGGTCATAGTCGGGCTCGCCGATTGAGGATCATGTACGTCATGGAGTATCCATGATTCGGTAGAATTGGAAAAACTAGGAGTAACCAGTGTCACCATATCCACTAAGTTATTTGAAAAACTGGGGCAGGTGGAGAAACGTTCTCTGGGCATGAATGAGCTACCTGTTGCTATTTGCCAGCACCCTATTGGTGGTATTGGAGAACTGGAGGTTAATAGCCGAGCCGAGGAGCTTATAGATCAAGTTCTAGCAGGATTCATCAGATAGCAGATTAGACATACTTAATATTTAAGGACAGGTTTTGTTAACATTACAATCAGACTCCTTCCAAGTCCCAGACCAATATGATGCTATACAAAATCTCTACCTCGAACGAGGTTGGACTGACGGGCTGCCAATCACACCTCCCACTCCAGAACGAGTACAGGAAATGCTCTCATGTTCAGACATGCCTGCAGACCAAGTTATTTGTGAAGTACCTCCTAATTGGGGGGCTGCAACCGTTGAGAAATTGGCTATTAACGCAGTTATGGCGGGCTGTCTACCGGAATACTTCCCGATTATTGCAGCAGCGTTCAATGCCATGTCAGACCCAGCATTTAATCTGTATGCTATCCAAGCTACTACCCACCCTTGTGCTCCACTTTTAATAATCAACGGTCCCATTCGGGAAAAAATTGGACTCAACAGTCAATCGGGAGCATATGGGCCCTGTTGGCGAGCCAACGCCACTATAGGACGGGCTATCAGATTAAGCCTAGTCAATATAGGAGGCGCAAACCCTGGTATTGGAGATATGTCTACACAAGGAGCTCCATCCAAATATTCCTATTGCATAGCCGAAAATGAAGAACAGAATCCTTGGAACTCTCTAAGTTTTGACAGAGGATATAGTCCTGACCAAAGCACTGTAACTGTCATCGCAGCCGAACCACCTCATAACATCAATGATCACGCGGGTGACAGCGCAGAAAACATACTCACGATAATCTCAGGTGCTATAGCGGTTACCGGTGCTAATAACGCTTACACTGGCGGCGAAACAATTTTAGCCCTCGGTCCTGAACATGCTTTAACGATATCTCAGGACGGATTCACCAAACATGATATCGCTATCTGGCTACGTGATAATGCTATGATCCCACTTAAGCGATACACAAAGGACACGTTGATAGAGCGATTTGGGGAAGTCCCAACTTCTGACATTCCAATGGTCAGAGACGTTGAAGATTTAACCATCATCGTCGTCGGAGGACCAGGAAAGCATTCTTCGTGGTTGCCAACTTTCGGTGGCACTACACATTCTATAACCCGAGAAATCAACACACCATTTATTTAGATTCTCTGAGGAGGAATACTACTGTGAAAGCAACGTGCGTTACACACATAGGCATATGTGTTCGGGATATGCAAAGATCCTTAGAATTCTACAGAGACATCTTAGGAATGAAAGTCGTCGGCGAAAAAATAACTGAACCTACCGAAGGAGGTAGCCAAGAAGCGCGACTAAACAACTATAAGCTGAAAAGAAACTCCAGACACTTCATAAGTCTTAGTTACGGCGAGGGTTTGAGCCCAACACTGACGCTAACCAGTCACCCTGGCGAGGAACACTCAGGGGAACCAATCATGTTAGATCAAATTGGGATTAGTCACGTATCGTTCGGGGTAAAGGATGTCAAATCACTAGTAGATGAACTTATCAGTAAAGGAGTAGAACTTGCAGCTCCTATCGAAACATTTACGGATCAGAACGGAGATATTAAAAGCGTATATTTCAAAGATCCAGACGGTATATTAGTCCAATTTAACAGGCCAACGAACTCTTAGAATTTCATAATAGTATAAAGATATTTTATTCTAATCTCAAAATTTTTATACTATTTTTTACCCGTCGCAAATGTAGGTTGAGATTTAATTTCTAGAGCTCTGTCCAGATCTTTATCTCGTCGTAAATTAGCACCTTGCTTGTTGTACAGAGACGCGCGATATTCATAGAAATTGATCAGGCTGGATTCCAGTTCTGATAGTTTCTTAAGACCTTTATGATCCGAAGGCAATATAGAGGCTACGTGGTGAAGCCACTCATTTTCTAAGATCTCAATTGCTTGCGACTGATATCGTATAGCTTCTTGTAATTTATCATTGTTTTCACTGACTAGGGCGTAATGATAATGGATCAGAAAATAATCTTTATTCAATTTTAGTGCGTCGCTCCATATACTAAACGCCGTATCTGTGTCTCCTATTTCTGCGTAAGATAGGCCTAGTAAAAACATAGCTTCTGTCGACACTACAGAATTACCAGTAATATTTAAAGATTCCAACAAGACACCCCTAGCTAAAGACGAATTCCCAAATTTCATTAGAGATTTAGCATATTCGTTCTTTATGAGATACGCAGTGGGCACCATAGATACGGTCTCATCGTATAGTCTGATAGCATCTAAAGCTCTAGGTTCACTCTGTAATAAGACAGATATTTCAGTAGCAACCTTGGCGGCTTTGTATCTGGTCTCCCAGCGTGTATCACCGGCATGTATAGCAGATAAATAACTTCTATACGCTAACTCTCTGAAACATTCATTAGAATCTAATGCATTCATCTCGACATCAGAACAATTAATGTTTTCAATATTTATTTGAGAATTAGCTGCCGCAGCATACACATAAGCTAGATTTGAATAGTATAAATATTGGGACGGATCAGTAGCCAGACTATCTTGCAGACTCTCCACAACGCCGACAAAATTACCATTACTAAAGTCGTTATTAATATCTGAAGATTGAGCGAATGCTAATACAGGTATAAGAGTCTTGTACCATAAAACCAGGGCGAAAGTTATCGTGACAAAAAGGATTATAGCCCATAATATTGGCTGACTAAAAATAGCTTTACGAACTATCGCGATGTAAGGGACTGACCTGTTACTAGTCGACAATTTCGTACTCGTTTCATCAGTTAGTATTCCATATTTGCAAATTATGCCTACTGTTATCCAAAACAACACTAAATCTGGTACTTGGGCAACTCCGAAGGACTGTTCAACTATGCGACCTAGAATTAGTGAAACTACTCCTATCAAAAATATCAACTGTAATGTGGTCAGAGAATTTCGGTAACGAATCAACCGATAAATACAAACTATAACTATAGAAAATACCAGACCGAATATTGAGATAAAACCGAAAAACCCAGTCTCTATCCATGAATGTAAGAGAAAGTTATGCGGGTGGTTGGTTGAAATAGGAATCTTGGAATCGCTCCTGATGCCACTTCTCTGCATGAAAGCCATTTGAAAAGATTCTGGTCCATATCCAAACACATGGGATATCAGTGTATGCCCAGTCATGTTGTTGATTAACATTGGTCTATCCAGTATGACAAGCAGAGAAGTTTTTACAATACCGATTCTCTGCAGCAGGCTACTAGCAACTACATCATTGGAGTAAATATCAATATACGTTCTCTGACCAATTCCCACGTTACTAGCATTGCTATAAGTATCATTGGCGTCCGATCTTATAAAATCATCAACTGAAATCAGTCCTATAGATACAACTAACCCCAACACTGGTATTAGAAATGACCTTAACGCTCTCTTTAAGCCTAATCCAAATATTGTGAGCACAGAAAATGCAAAAAAGGATATTAATATCGCTAATATTGGTCCTCGACTACCCGTAAATATTAGTGCGGTTATTTGAAGCCCTAATACTAATGACCACGTGACAAGATTTATCCAATATGATTTAAGACTGTTACATAATATGGATATATATAATCCAGTCATTATAGACACCCAGATCGTAAATATTAAAAACGATCCTAAAAAAACGGGGTTCCCCATAGTAGACGTTACACGATCAAGACCGTCTTGCTCTGAACCAACACCCAAAAAACCTAAATCATAATATTGGAGCACTGCATACCCTGATACTAGTACTCCAATCACAATAATCGTAGCTAGCAATCTAAGCAACTGATTGCGATGACGTAGATTAAAACCAATTATCAGAAATAATATTCCGTAATTAAGCAGATTATATAATGACTGCCCTCCCGACCCTGGAATATGTCCCCATAAACTCATCCTTATATTATGAGAAAACAGAGTGCTGAGAGTTACCGACAGGAAGTACAGTACTGCGAGAAAGCCAATCAATCTAAACAGATCGTTTTTTAAAAAACTCCCTATATCAGGGAAAATATTTTTTATTTGATCTAACAGCGAAATAGGTTGTGAAGTTAACAGGCACTTTAGGAACCATAGAACTAGCATCAGAAATACTAAGGTTCTAAAAACTATTATCTTAGGAAATGCCACAGTTTTAGGTAGTTCTAATGGGAAATCCGGAATAGCAAGGAAAACCATTGGAACCAGAGCTATAATAGCTAACCAGCAAAACTCAATAGCACAAGCCAGTAAATAGACCAAATTATGCGAATGTAAAGATTTATTCCCAAACATATCTATAAGTCTCAAACAAGATTCCGTCTATGACTAATTGAAGAGTTGAAATATGGATATACAATATATTATCAATCAGGTTGAGTATACTTTGTAAAATTCATCAAATTTACAGCAGAATTCTTGAAGCAACCATGAAGTAGCAGTATGGGCATATTCCTATCAGTAATAATTCCTACTTACAACGAATCCCAACGGATAAAATCTACACTTATTCAGATAAGCGAATATCTGGATAAAAGCAGATTTACATATGAAATTATCGTTTCTGACGATGGTAGTTCTGATAATACAAAAACTCAAGTAGAGCTATTTACCAAATCTAATGCAAAAATCAAATTATTGGCTTTGAAGCATAACGGTAAAGGATGGGCAATCAGAAACGGCTTGAGCTATGCAGTCGGAACATACCGATTCATATGCGATGCGGATCTGTCTATGCCAATCAACTATCTAGAAAAGTTTTTGCCCCCCAGTGTAGAACACTCTGACATCGTCATAGGATCGCGAGAAATAAAAGGGGCTCGACGTATCGGTGAGCCAAAAGCTAGACACTTAATGGGAAGAATGTATAACTTATTAACCCGTCTAATATTCTGTATGAATATATCAGACACACAATGTGGTTTTAAGTGCTTTAAATGGGAGACTGTTGAATCTATATTTGCCAAGCAATGTATTAACGGATTCGCTTTCGATATGGAAATATTATTTCTGGCAAAAAAGTCGGATTTAATTATCACGGAAATAGGCATTGATTGGTACT
>PBBR01000010.1 GCA_002716645.1 Chloroflexota bacterium | reverse complement strand
TCTTCAGCACTGTTGTGCCTCAAGTAACGTGGGGTAGTGGAGCTACTCCCTAGCACTCCCGACAATTTCCTAATTTACCCAAAACAACCACGAAAAAAAGGCTCTGATTGTTGAGATCAGAGCCTTTTTATGGGTTAAAACGCCTTTATTTTTGGCACATTACGGCGGTATATTTTTGATACTTGTGTTCTCGACTTCCTTAGTTTGAGAACCATGCCCCCGAATATAGCCCTCTGTCTGGAGGTCCAGCGGCAAACGGAACCAACCCTGACATTATCTCCCGAATAGACTCATTTGCATCATTCATATTTTGGCTACTCTGATAAACACCTATGACCGTTATCTCATCTTCGCCCGTAACAGCAACCGCAAATCCAATCACACCCTCTAATGCGAGCACTTGGCTCGACGTAGAATCTATTAACTTAGTTACCTCGTCCATTTTGCCTGGTTGCAAACTAATTACTGTTTTGGATATTCCTGGCATGTTCTACTCCTCTGATTTTATATTTCTAATAATACCAAACTTGAGAGTAATTAAAACCCAGGTCTCAATATACTGGGAACGTCGGGGGTATGCTTAATCACGACACGAACCGTTATGTAAACTTATATACTGTTATTACTACTTGAGGATTACAATAATACGCATTATACTAACTATTATTACGCATTATAAATAAACAATATAAAGAATTTATACGCATATATGACAGACGCAAAAGATAACCGAGGAAAACCTACCAATGCCAAGCAAACTAGGCTAATACATAGGCTCGCCAGAGAAGGCTGGAACGGTAATGAGATCACAAAGTTTTTACCTACGTTGTTTGGAGACCATTCCCTGCATATCAGGGCAGTACAAAACCGAATAAAAACGCTTAGAGACAACCAGACCTTCTGGGACAGATTGAGCGCCACTGGTGAAGAATCGGCCAAAATTATGGAAGTTTTAAGAACCGTAATAGAAGACACCAAGGGCAAGAAACGATCATTCACTCAAGAAGAGGTAAATTGGGTTACCTGGATTCAAGGAATCGCTCCCAGCCTTCCTCCGTTATACGCATGGCGCTTTGCATCAAATTATTTAGCAGATATGGCTGAGGGGAAAAAGGATTTCAAAGAACTGGACACCTTCCTTGCTTCCAAGCCGTGGGAATCCCTAAGTCCTAATCTCGACTACGACAATATGCAAGATGATGACCTTGACAGAGAGTTGAGCGAATTGCTTATAGAAATCAGGGATTATATTGCTATGGCAGAAGATACCCAAATACGGGCTGGGATGGACGAATTAGCACAGCACAGACTCGAATTTGATGCAATGAGAATGGAAATCTCTGAAGACCCAGATGAACACTGGCAAGAGATGGATTGGGAAGAAATAAATATTGATGATACGGATATTAAAGATCTACTGGGCGAACAAATTGCACTTAGCAAAGAGCAAATGTCGATTAGCCGGGCTATATTGGAAGAACTTCAGAAGCTTACTAAAAACAAGGAGGATCTAGACGAAGAAAAATGGAACCCCTATAAATGGCCACACAACGACGGTTTAAAATAGGGGATACCCATAAGAAGTGCTGACTAGGTGTGTGTTGCACCTAGCCAGCTAGACAACCTCGTACATTGTGGAACATACCCCTATTTAAAGGAGAGATTATCTAATGACTAGTATAAAGCAGAAGAAATCAAGAAGTGAAGGGGGACGTGGATATGACTAATAGAACAAAACCAACATGCCCCGATTGCAAAAGTATTATGATCCCTTACCTATACGGGATGCCAGCTGGGCCACCTCCGGAAGATGGTGGCGCCGACGATTTCTTTATAGCTGGATGCCTTCCCGACTTCCCATCACCGAAATGGGGGTGTCGGACATGCTGGAGAAAGAGCATATACGGAGATGACGACGCAGACTCCGAAAACTGAACCAGTGGTACAATCTTCTATTGGTAAAAGGGGTATTTTATGTATTAACAGCAAGGGTTAACAACTATCATCAAGCGTATATAGCAACTTCAGATCACGTGGTTAAGAATAGAAAGGCATCAGCTAATGAGCAACAACAAAATCAATTTTATTGGATGGATGCTTTTTATCGTTTCAGCGATAGGATTTATTATCGCAAGCGTCGGTTCATTTTGGTCAATGTTTGGTTCTGTATTTTTCTTAGTTGCATGTTTGATTTTTCTTATACCATTTCTCAGAAAAGCCTGACAGGTCGGATGCATTTCAATAATATCTTTACCCAAGGTCAATTTCAGGGTTTCCCAGCAACTCTCGATTGTGGTAATGGGCTTGTACAATCCTAGCCAGTATTGCAAGAACGGCTGCCGCACTGAAACTCCGAAGAGATGGTAGGTGTTCTATCTCAGTGAATCCTCCTACAAATAACACCAACGATGCAGCGATCAAAATCATCATTGAAATCTTCCATTTTCGATTGTGCTCGCCAATAAATCGTGTCATGAATCCTCCTCACTACAGGTTTATTCACCTGCATCAAATACGTTTTATGTCTAAAGTGTAACTATAGGTCATTTGATACCACTAGTTATTAAGGTAAAATTTACATTTGTTCCACACTAAGAGCAGCTAAATTGACCTAAACGACTCCTCATCCGNTAGAACACTTNAAGTTACCTTAGGCTTGAAGAAATNTTGTCAAAAGGGAGTAAGCATGATATTTGCAGGCAAAGTCGCACGTATTTTGAGATATCTTGTTACGGAGATATTGATGCCTATAACTGTCCCTGCAATAGTAATAACAAGTCTAGACAAAAAAATCAGACGATTGCCAGAGCTAAGCAGGACAACTTTCAGGATTAGCTTTGTCATGATATGCGGTCTGATTATCATCGCAATAGTCTATTTTCTTTTTGTTTAAAACGATGTTTGTCTAAATATATACGTCAGATTCATCCAGCATCATGCTGAGCATACGAAAATGACGAATATATTCTGTGGACTAGCTATTAATGGGATTTAATATCCTAGTATCGGAGGGTCGACATTCCTCTGCCATCCCTCCGATACTAGCTCATCATCTGCTTGAAGGGTTGATGATGTTCAGGGTAACAGATGATGAGCTAGCTTTTAGACTTAAGATTACTCTCTAGGCATTTCAATCTACCCGAAAGAATTTAGTGAAATGATCGTAGATTTGGTCTGGGACCTCTTCCTGGATATAGTGTCCACATTGTAAGGGATCAGCCTCTACTATGTTATCTGCATAATCACGCCACACATTAACAAATGCCTCGGAACGCTCTTCAGACTGACCTCTCGCTCCCCACACAAGTAGTAACGGCTGCGTCACCTTCTTATCCTTGTCTGCTGTATCCATTTCCAAGTCACAAGTGGCTGTTGCCCTGTAGTCATTACATGAACCAGTAATCGTTTTGAGGGTATAGCACCGGATATACTCGTTTAGTGCATCCTCTGTCAGAAATCCAAGCCCCGTGCCTCCACGTATAACCATACGACTCGTCAGGAAGAACTCCGCTGAAACCGCACTGATCATTCTTTCCGGCAGGGGCGCAGGCTGCGCCATGAATCCCCAATGCCATGTGCGTATGACCCAGTCTTTTGAAGTATTATTCCATACAAAATGATTTGGCAATACATCCATTAAACAAACCTTGAGTATTCGCTCAGGATGATCTATACACATGCGATGGACAGTACGCCCACCTCTATCATGGCCAGCAACATAGAACTCTTCATAACCGAGAGTAGCCATCACTTCAAGCANATCTAATGCCATTTCACGGAAGGAATAATTAATATGATTATCACCAGGTTCTGGAAGTGAGCTATCTCCGTATCCACGGAGATCAGGTATAACCACGTGATAATTCTCAGATAGTCGTCTGGCAACCTTATGCCAACTCACATGGTTCTCTGGATTACCATGTAGCAGCAATAAAGGTGGACCAGAACCCCCGTGACGCAGGCGAATTACAGCTCCGGAAGTTCGGATATCTTGATGTTTGAAACCAGGAAAAAGACTAGCTATAGCACTAGTCCCACAGTTNGTCGGGTCAGCGTAGTAGTCGNCCGACGTGATGTCCCTGATTATATNCCCCTTTTTCATATTGTTTNTCTTCTCCTAATTCTCATCGTCATACCAGCGAGTATAGCGTGANAGATTTAAAATGCAGACGCCATTATGNTCCAGAATTCGAACATTAATGCTANACCGCTAGTACCACAACCAAGAGATTAATCATACGGAAAAATATCCTAGGAAATTGTATTAAGATTCCTAGTAAAATAACAGCAAGCATTGCTTGATAGGTCGAAACAGACTATCCTGTCACAATATCGCCTCGCTGACCCAAATGGTTATATATGAGAAGTAAATTAAGCAAATATCTAATAGCTGGACTGATAATGGTCTCACTAATTATCTTTTTTATTGGCCAAGAGGCCCAATAATGAGGATATCTCTATATATAGTCACGATGCTAATAGGAGCAGTAGCAGGGTTAGCCATCTGTAAATTGATATCCTAGAAACCTGTGTAAGATATCTCTAATGTTAGTAAACCTAATAGTTATCAAATCCTAATCTTTCAATAACAACTATCAAATCATAATAGTAATAATNGTTGTGGTTCTAGTATTATTCGTTCTTTAACTCGATTATCACACTCCTGTAACGGGTATCGCCGACATTAGTCAGTTGGTGGACAGAATCCTTCTCNCCCATAGTAACCTGGCCTACCTCTAATTCTATAGCATGAGACGAACTGTCACTGAATTCTACTTTCAAATCACCATGTACCGTGGCTATGAATAGATAATTAGTCGTGTGAACGTGCCAGTCACTAGACTCACCTGGTTCTAGATCATTTTGCCAAACCCTCACATGATCATTTTCAAGCATTATGTAAGATCCCACGTCTCCTAGTTCTTTATCAGGCATTTCAATTCCTCCATACTGCAATTCAGGGCNCAACCTAGGATNATTTCGCATTCTAACAGGGCGGTTATCGGATGCAAACCCCGATTAAGCCAGATGTGAATTTATCGCGGAATATCCTGACAGATGTCATTGGTACTTGATATCACAAATCTACAAAGATCATCAATAGTCCATCAATCCAAAGGATAATTGNTGTATTGTTACATAGGGCCATNAAGTATAGACTACAGCTACAAACAAGCTTGTTAAGTCCCAATTCCGATTAGTAACCGCTCATAGGAGAAGGTAATGCCCGNCTATTCATTGGAAATACGAAGTTATGCAAGAAGGTTATGGGAATCAGGAAATCGNCCTCAAGAAGTGNGGCAAACGATTAGAGACAGGTACNCTCTCAAATTATCTGAGGCAACCCTTAGAAGNTGGGCAAATGACGACAACTGGTCAGATTGGAAGACCGCGAGACAAGCTAGGACCTCAACATTTTCAAACTCTGGAGACCCTACACTCCATTTATGTGAAGTGTTAGCCCGTCGGTCTGTTCGAGAGCACAGTCAAATTCGGAGGTACGGATCACTTACTCGAGACGACGCNATACTCATTACAAAAGACGTACTTGAACATGTAATTTANAACTATGAACCAGATGCTATTATTATTAAGCACCTGCAGGGGATGGTCATGGATTACATATACGCTTACAGAAGCAATTCAAATAGTATCAATCAGACAGATCTTCAAAACGAACCACCTAAAAAAATAAATGACGCCGAAACTTCTACNTTACGTTCACCNAGTGATCCTCCAGCAGAACTCGTAGATTCGCCAGATATGCCTGCGCATTATTATGCAACTATATCGAAAGTCAGCGGCATACTAGAAGAACTCGAATTAAAACTAGTAGAAATTGACCAAAGACTTGAACGNATGACATCAATGCTGAGCCTNTTCGATCAACTTGAAAAAAGAATGATTGGAGTCACACAGGAAATGCTAGACAACGATGAAGATACTGGACTAGTCCCAGAAGAATACAGACCTCCGACCGATCACCAGATCATTCAAATTTACGAAGAGGAAGAACGATTACAAAAACTCCTGGAAATCTGGGACGAGAACGAAGAAGACACCGGCAATTGGGCTGAGAAACCGTGGTTAGGCAACTCGTAGTAGATCTGTATACCCCGAAATGAGAATCACCAAAAGGATTTTATTTTATATTACAAGACTTCACAATTTGAGCTTGAAAGTTTCTTTCTGTAAAAAATGAGACCATGCCTTCGCCAGGTACTTCTGCCATAGCGGTAATTTTCCCTGTTATAGTGACTGATTGGCCTTCTGAAATTTCATCCATTTCCGCCTGGTCATAGTCGGTTATTACACACATAACATACGCTACTTCTGCGTCGCCNTTATTTCCTTCCAGAACCAACTCTATTATTGGTGTGTCGCGACCTTTAGTAATCGACATCACATCCCCAGTTATTTCGGCATATTTCCCGAAATATTCCTTGATGTTCTTTTTCACAGAGTTCTTAGTTATCCCTTTGACGAGTTCTTCTGCAGAAATAACCAACACATCATCTTTATCGGATTTAATAGAAGACGGAGCTGGTAAAGTAGNTTCTTTCTTGACAAAGTCTGCACTAGAACTATTGTCTCCTACATCAACTTCATCTACGTTTCCCGATTCGCATCCTGTTGTAGCGACAGAAGCTACTAGAGCCATCAGAATCATCAAACTACNCAGATATTTTCTACTTAGGCTCNTNTCAATCATAATAGCTCCAGCATATTNAACNTGTGCGGAAATAATTCCCCAATTCATTTAGCGGAAAAACTATAAAAAACGACTATACTCACAATAATGCTGTCATTCCCCATTCGCCTTGTATTTTGTGTATATGCGCCAACCAAAGAACGCTATAAATACAATCACGATCACATACACCAAAAGGTTTTCAGATAATCCAATTGACGTAGCTATCACACCAAATACACTAAACAACAATGTGCAAATTAATACAATAACGAAACAACTAAGATATTTTCTAAATATTTCCACTAATGATCTAATTATTAACTTGATATGTCGTTAAACTGTGTCGGCAATCCACTATCTTTCCAGGATTCCATGCCTCCCTCTATGTACGAAACGTGTTTGAATCCTAGGTTTCCCAGAATCTGAGCGCTCACGGCGGCCCTATTGCCCAATTTTCAAGTCGTAATGATTAGTAGGTCCTTGTCCTCTAATCTAGAATCTAACTCTGCAAGATTTAATGAATTTTCCGAGGATTCAACCAATTTGTCCATTGATATTATTATGCTACCATCGACACGGTGTTCATCTGGAACATTAGTTGGATCTCTGGTCTCAATTAAGAGTGAATTTGGAGACTCATGTAACAATTTGTATGCGGCAGCAGGGCTGATAGATGTCGTTGCTCGCTTAGCTAACTCTGCCGATTTCCGGAAATCATTCTGCATCTGCATATCCTCACGTTGCGGGTGAATCGGCTGGGAAAACCAATCCACCCTACGCAACGATCCTTCCCGCGTTATCAAGAAGGAGTTACGCATTACATAGTATACACGAAACAAAATTTGTATCTGACGCAGATTAACATTGCCTGATCAGTTAATCTTTCTAGTGGTTTAGCTCCAATAATCGCATATTACTCAATATTTTATATTGATCTGGCACAGGATATATTTCGTGACAGCGAGGGTTGTTGTTATGAAAACCGTAGGTATAATATTCGACTGATGAATAAAACAAATGACATACCTGACCAAGATAACTTAGAAAGATTTACCAGATACCAACTTATAGATACTGTTCGGAAACAACAGGACCGAATAGACAGTCTGCATGAGGCACTAAGTGACTTATCAAAGCGAATAGAGGAGGGAGACCCTGATATTAAAGCAATCTTGAACCGGCAACGATCTGTATATAATACTAAATCTGGATTTAGCCTAGAAGATGAGGCAATGATAGAGTCGTTATTAGACCCTTAGTATTTCTTGAAGAAATATGATTGAACTATAGTCACGAACCAGTTCTATAAGAATCTGATAGATACAACATCGGCCCGAACAATGATGCACTATCCAACTCGGCCAAACAACCTCCCTTCAGTATCCGTATCGCAAAATCACATTAGCTAGACGTGCGCATAGCTCACATCTAAACCAAGTCTTTGACATATCTGATAATCACTAGCAATCTTACTTGCATTTCCGAGACACCTCTACATGCGCATCCTGAAAATCACTTCTATATGGCGTCAAAACCTTAACTAACTCTTTGTAATCAACAATCAGCTCTCCATTAGCATCATAAGACTCCGCTGCAATTGCTTGCTGAATAAGTTGTTCCCGATGTTGCAATACGGCCGCAAAATAAATTTCATCGATTACGGATAAACTTTCTCTAGCCTCTTTGCAAGGCAAGGACGTCAACCCAAGAAATTTGTGCATATAACGTGAGTGAAGATATGGATATCTTAATGAGACCAAGATTGGTGTATCAACAGAAGCCGAACTGTATAATTCAACGGCAGAAAGATCCAGTTCAAAAGCATTCTTAATTTTGATAAATCTGCGGGCTTCAGGATTAGGTATAAATAACAAACTAGCTGTTAAAAGCAATATCACTAGTAAGATTAAATGATGTATTTTAATAATATCTTCACCGTATAGGAATTTAAATACAGATTTATATAGTAGTCAACATTAGCAATGTAAAAGCACTAATAATTTCATCAACACTTACACCCGTACAGATCCTCTACCTATATCAGTTAAATAATACCTGTTGCCTTGCCAATCCTTATCATCAGGTTTCTCCTGCCAAATACACTTTGTATTGAGTAGTGTAAGTAGTGCTGATTCAAATCGGTATTCCCAACGAAATCTTCCGTTCTTAGTCAATTCAAAATCACTCGCATACTCCACAGAATATATTCCCAGTTTAAGGGCTACCTGGCGTCTTAGCCAATCTTTAGTAATAACGTTTGTACAGTGGTTAGTAAAACCAAATGATTCCATATATAAACAAGCACTGACAATAGTGGATAAATAAATTTCAAATGGGATCATATTCCGAATAAACTTCTTCTACTCATATCGACAGCCATTGAACATATCATACGCAGTATCATAATTATGTAAATATCAGCATAGAAACCTTAGACTCTATATACACATAGTCCAAAACAGATATGATTAGTGCTGCAACTGTCGATATCATAATCTAGGAGAAAAGAAAATATGTATATAGTGAATATAGCCATAGAAATAAAGGAGGGGTTCAAGGATAAATTTATAGAGGGTATAAAAGAGAATGCTAGTCATGCACAAAATGACGAACCCGGATGTCTGAGATTTAATGTCATTCAGGATGCTAACAACGCAAATAGAATTTGGGTATATGAAGTATATAAAAATGAGGCAGCGTTTCAGGCACACACTCAATCCCCACACTATTTGCAATTCAGATCAATGAGCGATGAATGGAGACAAGACATAGGTGTATATGGAGCAGGAAGAGGATGCTCCAATATATGGCCTCCAGATGATCAATGGTCATAATTCTAGAGAAAATAGGACCCCTAATGGGGTCCTATTTTCTCTAGAATTACACCTTATATATAACGTTATTGAGGGGATGCAACTGTCAAATTATTACTGAACTCAGGCATTATCACTGAAGCGAAGGTTTCCAATGAAGTGAGTCCATTAGGACTGTTGAGCAAGACATATTCCGCTCCTATATCTGACAATTCCTTGATATTGTGTTTTACAGTATCAACAGATCCATACATTGTTCCCAAAAGAGCAGCTTCTTTCGTATCTTCAAACCCCGGTCTTTGCGTCAATTCTTGCGTTCTGCGTCGCCCTGCCATTCTAGATTCCAAAGCTTTCTCATATTCTTCTTCACAATCAAGGATATATAGAGACCTAGCTACAGCAACATTCTTGGGATCATATATCCGCCCATGTGACTCGACTTCTGTTTTATACAAATCTATAGATTTAGCTATCTGTTCAACAGAATCAAATTGACCAAGCAGCATGTTATAACCCAATGATGCAACTTGTTTCACTGAACGGTCACTTCCAGCACCCATCCACAGCTGGGGATGTGGTCTTTGGTGAGTAGGCGGTTCAACAACTATATCGTTAAACTTCCAATATTTGCCATCATGAGACCATGCTTCATCTGATGTCCAAGATTTAAGCATCACATCCAGACATTCCTGAAATCGTTCATCTGACTCTTCAATGGGCATAGCAAACCCATCAAACTCATTTAGTCGATAACCTTTACCGATACCAATATCAACCCTGCCCCCAGACAACAAGTCCAGTGTGGCTATTTGTTCTGCCAACAATACAGGATTATGCCAAGGCAGAACTAAGACTGCCGTTCCGAGGCGCAATGTACTGGTACGCGCTGCTATCCACGTTAACAGGTTCAGGGTAGCGGAAATTTGGCCAAATCCAGTGAAATGATGTTCAACTACAAAGCTACTTTTATATCCCAGCTTCTCTGCGGATATATTACGATCTACAAATTCTCTGAATCCGACAGCACTATCATCACTAGGGCCGCCTCGCTTGGCCTGAGCACTTCCAAAAATACCAAACTGCATAGAATCTTCACTCTTCCCACATATTAGCCACAGCTTAAATTAACCATAATATGACTGTCCATAATCGTACCATGACAGGAAGAGTTTTAGAACTGCGGCGAGTACTCACGCAACAATATCTGGCCTGCAAGCAGCAATGTTTATATAATGATCTGACACACAAAGGAGGGATCAATATGTACATGATCAGAAGAGTTGCCAGAACTCAACCTGGAAAGGCATGGGAAGTTGCAGGATATCTGACGAAAATTTGCGAAGCCTATGAATCAAACGGGAGGAATAAAGCCCAGATATACATCGGAGGTCAGGGATTGCCAGGCACGCCCAACACAGTTATTGCAGAGTGGATCCAAGACACAATTGAACCAAATTGGCCAACTAATGTTCCGGATTCGGTACGTACGGATAATGCTAAAATGCAGGAGCTGCTAGTGACAAATACAGATGGCAGCAAAGAATATCCCATTGAGTTCTACGAAATCTCTACTCCCGCTAAGCTGAAAGAACGCGGGGTTAACCTATAACCAATAACACACTATATAAGTCCTGATTACAACTGAGACATAAGCTCTTCCTAATCATTCCCAGATAAAGAAGAGCTTATGTTACGTTTATACTTATGATACTCTAATCAATATACCGTGTAATAAGGTGATTATTGTTGGTTAACCAAAAGGGTATAAAGGCATCATTGTACGTCACATGCATCATAGACCAGCTGTACCCTCAGGTCGGAGTCAGCGTAGTCAACGTTCTACGAAAATTAGGCGTCCAGGTGGAATTCCCTATTGATCAGAGTTGTTGTGGACAACCTCTGTTCAATTCCGGTTATGTATCCCAAGCGACAGAATTAGCTGCCAGAGTTATAGAGAGTTTCAGAGACAGCGAATACGTAGTAGTTCCGTCAGGGTCATGCGCTGCTATGTTCAGGGAATTTTACCCAACCCTGTTCGAATCTGATCCGACACTTCACAAAATAGCCCAAGAGTTCTCCGAGAGAGTATACGAATTCTCTGAGTTTCTGGTCGAAGTCCTAGGCGTAAACAAGGTAAATGCTTCCGGCAATGGTAAACATACATTCCACACTAGTTGTCACATGCTTCGAGAACTTGGAGTGAAAGACCAACCTTTATCCCTATTAGAAGGGGTAGAAGGAATAGAAACTGTCGATTTACCCCAACGCGAGGTATGCTGCGGATTCGGCGGAACATTTTCTGTCAAATACCCTCATATATCCGAAGAGATGTTATCAGATAAAATTGATAACGTTCTATCCACATCGTGCGACACTCTTGTATCATGCGATATGAGTTGCTTAATGAATATAGGGGGGGCACTAAGCAGAAATAAATCAGGGATTAATGTCAAACATTTAGCTGAAATATTGGATGAGGAAAATAACTAGTGGCTGATATAAAAACCAAACAGTTTGTTGCCGCATCTCAGTCTGCAATCAAAGACCCACAACTTCGACAAGCTCTTGAAAAAGTTGGGACCGGATTCGATGGAGCCAGAAGAGAAGCCATAGAAGAAATAAGCGAATCCAAGTGGGAAGAGTGGAGATTAAAAGCCAGAGAAATCAAGCAGCATACTATCGAGAACCTAGACTACTATCTGGATATGCTCTATACAAATGTTACTAAGGCAGGTGGCCATGTGCATTTTGCACATGACGACAACGAAGCAAACGCAATTGTATCCCAAATAGTAGAAGCTAATAATATAAAAATCGCTACCAAAAGCAAATCGATGGTTTCAGAGGAACTAGGTCTCAATCATATATTAGAAAACCTCGGGGTGGACGTATACGAGACAGATTTAGGGGAATATATCATTCAGCTAGCTGAAGAGACACCCTCGCATCTTGTTGCACCAGCTTTACACAAAACAAAAGGACAAGTGGCGGCATTATTCCAAGAGAAACTAGGCCTTCCATACAACGAAGACATTGAATCCATGGCCAAAACCGCTAGGGAGATATTGAGAGATAAATTTCTTAACGCAGACCTTGGTATTAGCGGAGCAAACTTTCTTGTAGCGGAAACCGGATCCTTAGTTATTATCACGAATGAAGGTAATGGCAGACTCTGTACATCCGCACCACGAATCCATATTGGAATAACAGGAATGGAAAAGGTCATACCTTCCCTAGAAGATTTGGCCACATTCTTAAGATTACTTCCAAGATCCGCTACGGGTCAGAGGCTAACCAGCTACGTAAGTGTAGTGACGGGCCCTCGTAGAATTACCGACGAGGACGGACCTGAGCAATTCCACTTGATCATTGTAGATAACGGCAGATCAAAAATGCTAGCGGACCCCAAGCTCAGAGAAGCTCTGTATTGTATTCGATGTGGCGCTTGTCTAAACATATGTCCGGTATATCAGAAAGTAGGAGGACATGCCTACGGATGGGTATACCCAGGGCCAATCGGCTCAATAGTTACACCTAATCTAACAGTCCTACAAAATGCTAAAGATTTGCCTTTTGCGTCAAGCTTATGTGGTGCCTGCAGGGAGGCATGTCCAGTGAAGATAAATATACCCAGAATGCTTTTAAATCTAAGGGAACAGTTAGTTCAACCCAGTGACGGTTCCAAAAGTACTAGTAAATTTTCAGAGGACATTGCCGCCAAAAGTTATACCAGTCTTATGAAACACCCCAGCATCGTGAAACTTGGAAATATAATGTTAAAAGGGCTTCAGAGACCGTTTACCAAAGATGGAGTAATATCGTCTGTGCCAATTCCACCTCTTTCAATCTGGACAAGGTCACGAGATCTTCCGCGAATACCTGATAAGACGTTCCATCAGTTATGGGAGGGTGGCCTCAAGGACAATCAGGACGATAATGGATAACCCGATGAAAAACCTCGGAACTCCAAAAGATATATTTCTTGAATCGATTAGGGATTGTCTTGGAAAAACTGAAGGACACCCACTTGATCAGCGCACAAACCTAATGCAGAGCACTGATGAACTCAAACAGCTATCCTCAGACCTTCGTATCAATCTGAATCAACACCTCGACAGCCTAGCAGACGACTTATCTGTATCTGCAGTAGCAAGAGGTTGGAATGTACACAAGCCTGCAAATGTAGAGGGCATTTTAGAGCACATCAGCGAAATCGCAAAAAAATGGGGCGTCACCGATATATCCAGATCCGACCAGGAGGTGTTCTCTGAATATGTTATAGATTCAGGGATATCGGACTTAGGGTGCAATATTACGACAATAGCTCAGAATGATTCTCCAGAAGATAGGACAAGACTCAGAGAAGCAATTATTTCCTCAGGGATAGGTATTACAGGAGCTGATTACGCTGTAGCTGAAACTGGCTCTATCGTCATCTTACCCAGAAAAGGGTTAAGCAGGTTGGTATCTGTGGTTCCAGCGGTACATATTGCACTAGTTAGGAAACGAGATATACTCCGAAGTCTAGATGATGTGTTCCTATTGCGACGATTAGATTATCATCAAGAAGATGACATGGGTAGTTATCTGAACTTCATTACTGGACCTAGCCGTACAGCTGATATCGAACAGACTATAGTGATAGGAGTCCACGGCCCTAAAGAAGTTCACATGCTACTTTTAGACTAGGAGGCAAAAATGCCTGTACGGATTGGATTTACCAAGTTCCGAGAGCAAATGCTAGAACAAGAGCTAGAGACCATACAGGCCCTTCTACCTACACTTGGAGTCGATAAAGTTATTCTAAGTGGAGACATGGTCTCTGGTGATTATTCACCAGAAAGTAAAATTAGACTGGTTATTGTGCATGATACTGATCGTCAATTTGGCAGAAGAGCCGATTTCTTCTCCTATCATCTCAGCAGCATGGTTGATGTGGAAACATTAGTTTATACTCCAACGGAATTTGAAACTTTACCTGACATATTACCGGCCTTACATAGCGCATGTCAGGAGGGAAGAGTAATTTACGATGCCGGACTTTAAAAAAGAGGGGCTCCGCTGGCTACAGCAAAGCCAAAAAGATTTAGAAGACGCTGAATTTAACCAAAACGGTAATAGATTTAATATTGCATGTTTTCTCGGCCAGCAAGCCGCAGAAAAAGCGATTAAGGGATATCTGTATTTCAGAGGGTCAGAAGACGTCTGGGGGAACTCATTAATAGACCTATGTGAAGATGCAAAACTCTTTGACATGTTCTTTGATACTGTAAAAAGTGAAGCAAGACAGCTAGATAAATATTATTATATAACTCGATATCCTGAATTCCTGCCAAGTGGCCCGTCTTATGATGCATTTCAGATAGAAGATTCTGAAAGGGCAATAGAACTTTCTAGAATAATTGTAGATTTCGTGGCAGAGCGCGTAGAGTAACTGTAGATCTACTAATCATTAGATCTGATCGATCCTAACATTCTTATGGTACGCTCTGTAGCTCCTTCTAACAGATCCGCGGTACGTTCTATGCTACGTTCAAAGCTCATCGGTCTATCCCCGATGCACACTATTCCAGAAATGCCATGGTCGTAAAGCTTTTGATATCCTTCCCCGACACTACCAGCCATTATTACAGTAGGAACACCAAATTTTGATGCCCTTCTAGCTACGCCCACAGGGGCTTTATCGTAAATAGTAGACTCGTCAGATCGGCCTTCCCCTGTCAAAATAAGACTAGCTCCAACTAAATGTTCATCAAACTGCAGAACATCACACACCATATCTATACCGGATTGCAACTCTGCATTAGCGAACGCTATGAGCCCAGCTCCTAGGCCACCAGCAGCGCCACTACCAGGAACATCTATGACAGTTGTCCCCAAATCACATTCCACGACTGAAGCAAAAGTAGCTAAAGCTTCATCTAGTTCCCGAATCATACTGGGACTAGCTCCTTTCTGAGGTCCAAATATCGCGGAAGCCCCTCTATCACCGCATAAAGTATTCGTTACATCAGTAGCTCCGATTATGTTGGCGCACGACAATCCAGGATGGGCTTTGGAGATATCTATTGAGGCCAATCCAGATAAAGCTTGACCTCCAGGTGGTAATATTCGACCATCAGCATCTAGAAATTTAATCCCGAGGGCCGCTGCCATACCCGCCCCAGCATCATTAGTTGCACTTCCCCCAAGCCCTACAACTATATTCTTAAAGCCTTTATCTAGGGCTTCTTTTATAATCTCTCCGGTTCCTCTGGTCGTAGCCCGCCTAGGATCTCTACGGTTATGTGGTATCAGTGCTAAACCCGAAGCGAGAGCCATTTCTATGACTGCTGTATTGCCATCTCCCATAACTCCCCAATTTGCCTCAACAGCTTGGCCTAAAGGCCCAGTCACAACGCTTTTATATATCTCCCCACCTGTGGTGGAAACCAGCGCTTCCAGAGTTCCATCACCGCCATCTGCAACAGGAACTAATACTGTTTCCAATTGAGAATCAGCCTTCAGAACCCCTCTCCGCATAGCCTCAGCAGCTTCAAAAGCGTGTATGCTACCTTTGTATGACTGCGGAGCCAAAATTATTTTCTTTAACATGATACCGCCATTATATACTACCGATATCCATTCTCACTGGCCTCTGCTACAATTCAGTTGCCCAATTCATCCAGCCCATTTAAAAGGATATTAAGACTTGTTTTCTATAGAAGATCTTAAACACAAAGCTTTCCAGCAAATAGACTCACGATCAGAGGAAATAATAAATCTTTCCAAAGAGATACTTATGAATCCTGAACCTGGATTTAGAGAAGTGAAAACTTCAGCTCTAGTATCGAAAAAGTTCTCGGAACTCGGAATCCCATTTCGTTCAGGATTAGCCCTCACAGGCGTTAAAGGAGAGATATTAGCAGCTAACCCCGGTCCTACACTAGCCCTTATAGGAGAGTTAGACTCCTTGATAGTTAACGAGCATCCTTTCTCCGATTCAGAGACTGGAGCGGCTCATGCTTGCGGTCATCATTGCCAAATAGGAATGCTAATTGGAGCGGCTATCGGCTTAAACACTCCAGAAATATTAAGTACATTGAGCGGACGATTAGTATTTATGGCGGTACCTGCTGAAGAATATATAGAAATAGAATATCGTAATTCCCTACGTACCGATGGGAAAATCGAGTTCCTTGGAGGCAAACCCGAACTGATTAAATTAGGTGAGTTTGATGACGTAGACATCGCTATGATGGTCCACACTACCAGCACAGAATCTGAAGGTCAGTTATGCTTGAGCGGCACTAATAATGGCACCGTAGCAAAAAAGATTCAGTTTATAGGGAAAGGGGCACATGCTGGAGGTTCTCCTCACTTGGGTATCAATGCATTGAACGCAGCCTCTCTCGCTCTAAGTGCAATACACTACAACCGAGAAACATTTAAAGACGAAGATACCATTAGGGTCCATCCAATCATTACCAAGGGCGGGGAGGCGGTCAGTGCCGTGCCCGCAGACGTAAGAATGGAGACGTTTGTCCGCGGCAAAACAATTGAAGCAATATTGGACGCAAACGCCAAAGTAGACCGCGCATTAAAAGCTGGCGCCATGGCAGTAGGTGCTTCTGTAAACATCCAAACAATACCGGGATATCTCCCGCTTAGACAAGATCCGCTTCTAGCTGAAGTTTATGAGCCAAACGCCATATCTTTAGTCGGAAAAGATAATGTGGGTTACATCAGTCACAGAACTGGTTCCACGGATATGGGTGACGTCAGCAATTTAATGCCTGCTATACACCCCTACGTAGGTGGAGCAACCGGCCTGGGCCACGGAGCAACTTATGTTGTGGAGAATTACGAACTTTCAGTCATAACAGCCGCTAAATCTATGGTAGCCACCGCGATCGATTTACTGTATGACGGAGCCACCACCGGTAACCGCATACTATCTAACCATAGGCCTCATATGACTAGATCAGAATATCTCACTTTTATGAGAAACCTCGACCAAGACGAAACTTTTAAGAGCTAGTGATTATGTTAAGTATTGAAGAATTAAAGCAAAAAGCTTGTGCCACCATAGAACAGCACAAAGATAAGCTAATCGATATAGCCAAGGATATACTAAACAACCCAGAAGCAGGGTACAACGAAACGCGAACAGCTAAATTAGTATCAGATGAATTCAACCGACTTGGCATACCACACCGAACAGGACTTGCACTGACAGGGGTAAAAGGCTCAATAAAGTGTGGTGACGGCCAGGGCCCTAAAGTAGCGGTTATTGGTGAACTTGACTCGTTAATTGTGAATGAACACCCTCACTCGGACCCTGTAACAGGAGCAGCCCACGCCTGCGGGCATCATTGCCAAATAGGTATGTTGTTAGGAGCAACGACCGCTCTAGCTAGTCAAGACATAGTAGATTCCCTTTCTGGAGAAATAGTACCCTTTGCAGTTCCTGCAGAGGAATTCATAGAAGTCACTAGACGGCTCCAATTACGATCTGAAAAAAAGATCGAATTCCTCGGTGGCAAACAGGAATTAATCGGACTCGGTGAATTTGACGACATTGATATCGCCATGATGTGCCATACAGCAGGTGATATGGGAGAGAAAAAATTCGCTGTAGGCGGTACTAGTAACGGACACATAGTTAAATATGTTCAATACAAAGGAAGAGGAGCTCACGCTGGCAGCGCGCCACACCTTGGAGTAAATGCGCTGAATGCAGCTTCGTTCGCATTGCAAGCCATAAATGCGAATCGTGAGATCTATATGGATGAGGATGTAGTTAGAATACATGGCATTATGACGTCTGGTGGAGAAGCCGTAAGTGCCGTTCCATCAGATGTTCAGCTTGAATGGAGAGTAAGATCCTCTACCCCCCGAGCAGTATTAAAAAATTCCAATATTGTAGATCGATGTTTCAAATCCGGCGCGTTAGCGGTCGGAGCAAGCGTAAATATAACTAACATACCCGGATACCTCCCAATGAGACACGACACCACACTGCAAAACTTGTTCTTAGAGAACTCTTCAGAATTGCTCGGAAAGTCAAATGTGATAGTAATACCTCCTGGAAAGAACCGAGGAGGTTCCACTGACATGGGAGACCTGAGTCAAATTATCCCTTCTTGCCATCCATACACTTCAGGAGCAGTGGGAGCAGGTCACAGCAAGGAATATCTCATTAAAGACTACGAGTCATCAGTTATAACCCCAGCGAAACTTTTGGCCATGGCAACAATAGACCTATTAGCCAAAAACGGCGGGAAAGCTCAGGAAGTTATATCGAATCATACTCCCAATATGACTAAAGACTCATATTTACGATTACAGCGCGATATTGCGTCTGAGATATACTTTGACGGGGCTATATAGTGATATATTCTCGCAGGTTTTAGCATAGCCGTGACAAAACTACAAGTAGATTAAAAATCTATCGTCAGAGAATCTCCTGCTACCCATTTAAATTCGCGGAATTTGGTGTCTATTGGCGCTTCAAACAAGAGCCATCCTTCCAGACCGCACCCTCTTCTAAGCTCTACGGCCCTACCTTCTCCAGTCGGAGACAGCTTGTTCCATAAAAACACCATCGAACGTTCATCATACGGATTCTCCGGCTCACCAACTTCTACCATCGTATCATTAACATTGATCGGGAAATATTTGCCTTGAACAAAATCACGCAACTCGGCGGCTCGTTCATCGATATTAACTACTGCATTGGTAGCTGTATGATTTTCCACTTTTAATTTTAGTAAAACCAACTCTAGTTCGGAAGATGATGGAGTTATCTCCCAATGCTTGGTTTCCTCAGTTAAAGGCTGATCTAACGCAGAATCATTTGGATCAGCTGGGTCACATCGCGAAGGCGTCTTGACTCCGCCCGTTCGATACGTTACCGGAAAGGCCACCTGGTTGGCACGCTCTATACCCATTATTACCACGTCCAGTGTCTTTCCTCTATACCGCTGACCCAGTGCCGATGAAACATCCGAACATGCTGCTATCACAAGCATAAGTAGAGAAACAACTAATATATAACGACTGGTTTTACTTAACACAAAGATACTCCGTATACCAATGGATTATTTTAGATATTCATAGTCGGAAATTCACGCAAATTTCCAACGAGATCAGATAAAGTACTGATTAGATAGTCTATTTCCTCGTGAGTATTATCTTTCCCGAGAGTAATCCTAAGACTACTTCGGGCAAGTTCTGCTGTCTGACCTAATGCTAACAGAACATGGGAAGGTTCCAACGACCCAGAACTACAAGCACTGCCACTTGATGCTGCTATACCTGCCATATCTAGGCCGAGCAAAATAGATTCCCCTTCCACTCCCTCGAAGGCAAAGTTAACATTATTGGGCAGCCTATTAGTGTTACCTCCGTTCAAGCTTACGGATGGTATATCTGTAGTAACTCTACGTATAATCTCGTCACGAAGACTCATGCAATGTTCACTGTTAGAATGCCTAGAGTCGTTCGCAGTTTTGAGTGCCGTTGCCAGACCAACTATCGCAGCTATATTCTCAGTACCCGAGCGTCTCTCACGTTCTTGCCCCCCGCCGACAATCAATGGCAAAAACGGAGTCCCCCGTTTTAAGAATAAGACTCCGCTCCCTTTGGGACCGTAGAACTTATGCCCAGATAAACTGAGCATATCCACACCTAATTCCCGAACATCCAACGACAAAAATCCAGCCGCTTGAACCGCATCTGTATGCATTACTATCGTACGATGAAGTTCTTGAGATCTCATTTTTACGGCTTTTGCGATTTCAGTTATGGGATTTATCGCACCAATTTCATTGTTAGCATACATAAGGGTAACTAAAGTAGTATCCTCGTTGATCGAGTTATATACCGACTCAGCTGATACGATACCATCACCATCAACTGGCAGGTAAGTAACATCAAAGCCAACATTTTCTAGAAACTGACAAGCATGCAAGACAGCATGATGTTCTACGCTTGACGTGATCACATGACTTCCAGTCTCACGAAGTGCTGTAGCTGCCCCATGAATGGCAGCATTATCCGACTCCGTGCCCCCACTGGTGAAAACTATTTCTCTGGTCCTGCAATTCAAAACTGAAGCAACACTTTCTCTGGAGTCGTCCAAAGCATGGCGAGCTTCTTGACCTACAGTATGAACACTAGAAGGGTTACCATACAGATGCCCAAAATAAGGCAACATAGCTTCAACAACCTCTGGGGCAGTTGGTGTCGTTCCTGCATGATCGAAATAGGTTATGCCTCGTGGTCGCATATTAGCCTCGAACTAAGTCTGAGATCATTCTAGCATAGTGTATCGAGGAATCCTTCAAGACAAATAGCTCATTACTGTGACGTTAACATTTGTCTCTACAAGCATAAGCTAAAATTTTATAAACCAATTTTGAAGCGGTATATGAACATGATAGAGGACCATGGTCAGGAGAAAGCTCGCTTACGTCAAAACCGACAATCTTCCTGTTATCAGAGATATATTTGATCAAATTGGTGACATCTTGCCAGTTCATCCCTCCGGGCTCAGGATTACCGACAGCCGACATGATAGAGGGATCAAAAACATCCAAGTCTACACTCAGATAAACATGTTCTCCCAAATGTTCAAGGATGTTATCCATATAAGTGGGATCATCAGAAGGCCAAAATACACACTTGATGTCATTAGAATCTATGTATAGTCTTTCCTCATGGCACAAGCTCCTTACTCCAACTAACACTAGGTTTCCTTGCTCATGAATCCGACGGGCCCCAGAGGCATGCCCCCACTTAGTTCCCATATATTCGTTTCGTAAATCTGCATGAGCGTCCAAATATAAAACCGTAGAATCCGGATAATATTTCTGATGAGCTCTAGCAGACCCTATAGATACCGAATGTTCACCACCCAAGACACCAACTGTCTTGCCCATACCCAAATAGTATTCAACCGCCATTTGAACACGCTGTGCCATGAGCTCGGGAGATCCCATATGGGGTTCTAAATAGGGACTCGTATAGATCCCTATGTTGGAAATATCGGCATCCAACTCGATGTCGTAGTCCTCAAGTTCTGATGAACTCTGGATAATAGCATTTGGGCCATTTCTGGCCCCGACTATGGACGATTCCGTACTGTCGTATGGCACCGGTAAGAGAACAGCTGATGCTGTGTCTAGGCTACTGTCTGTATCTGACAGTGCTAAGAAGTTTCGGTTGATCCAAGGGATATCGTTAGGCATACACAGATTTACCTTACTTCAAGACCTCTCGACCACTAGGGCACTCCTTTGAGACGTTGTCTCATTGAAACCCTGATCGCTATCTAACCATTCTAATCCTCGATCCAATACCAACGATTTGACATCTGATAAGTCAAACAGTCTCTTTGCGTCCTCTAAAGCTTTCGAGTCATCAAAAGCCTTACATGAAAAGATATCAATATTCACGTAATTTCTTCGAGGAAAGGTGTGAATACTTATATGACTCTCTGCGATAATAACAAATCCGGATACACCCGCATCATCATGATTAGGGCCGTTATATTCAAGAACATTGGGGTCAGTTATGCGAGTCATACCTAGATTGTCTGGATACTCAGTTAGGAAACTACGGACCGTTTCCATATCCCACATTTTGGATATGTCCCCTCCATAACCATCTATGATCAGGTGCATTGCCTCTCCTAATTATCTTCTGGTTTGCCAATATTTGCTTCAAAAATACCTTGGCAAAACCTGCCGTTTAGAATATCATCACTTGTACTTGAACACAATTAAGCATGCAATTCAGGAATTTGTTCAATTTCTGGCTTCGCTGCTATGGAATACGTAACGACATATGACTAGCGCACCAACGGATGACATTATGATTCAGGCCACCGGCCTGACGCACTTCTATGGCCCACAGCCAGCTATTGATGAAGTGACTTTTAACGTAAAACGTGGAGAAATTCTCGGCTTCCTCGGACCTAACGGTGCGGGTAAAACCACCACAATGCGCATTCTGACCGGATATATGCCACCAACTCACGGACAGGTAACCATCGGAGGACACGATGTAGTCAAAGATTCATTGGAAGTCCGAAAACTTGTTGGATATCTTCCGGAGACTGTCCCCCTGTACACTGAAATGCCGGTAACAAACTATTTGCGGTATATGGGGTCTCTACGTGGAATGAATAATAGAGACTTAAAAAGACGGATACCTGATGTAATAGAACTATGTCGGTTGAACGACTATAGCAAAACTATAATAGGGAAGTTGTCTAAGGGATATAGACAAAGAGTAGGCATAGCTCAAGCTATTCTTCATGAGCCAGAACTCTTGGTCATGGATGA